>JAPWVA010000068.1 GCA_028275245.1 Actinomycetota bacterium | reverse complement strand
TGGGTTATGGAATGAATTCCCGTGGTAGGAGTTACCAAGAATAGTAGACAGTGAGCCGGGGAGCGGATATGAAAAGACTTAAGCTCAGCCTGTCGTTGCTCGCGCTGTTCGTGATGGCGCTGGCCGTGCATTTCATGATACCGGTGAACGCTTATTTCTACGATACGGAGACGGTCAGCTGCCGGATATCGGCTGGGACCTGGGAGACAGGGTCTTCGGTAAGGATTTGCAAGGTTTGCCCCGATTGGGGGAAGGCGGGGGCTTGCCGCTGGCCGGTCTTCATCCATGGGGAGGGGTTCTACCGTGGCGCCCGAGCGGCGCTGGTCCGGGGGGATTTCCGGCTGGAGGCGCTCAAGACCTGGTTGCTGAGGGAGAACTTGGTCTACGCCGTCTTCGACCTTCGGGGCGCGCGGGTGGGGATATACGACGTGCTCCTTTACTGGCCGGACGGTCGCCGGGCGGTCTTCCCAGGAGGGTTCCGGGTCGTGGCCGGTTGCAGCTCCTCGCTGGCCGGGACCGTCTTTTCCGCGGCGGGGGAGGGTGCCCTTGCCGGTGACCGAGCGTTGACGGGACCAACCGGGTCCGGACCCTCACCGGATGGGGGCGCAGAGCGGGGCGACCCGGCGGCGGAATCGGGAAAGAGCTCGCCCGCGACCGGCGAGGGCGCCCTGGTGGGCTCCTCCTCTGGGGCGCTGTTGTGGCTTGCGCAAGTCGGCGGGAGCTGCCCGGGCTCCCTGCGCCTGGTGTCCAGCCAGGGCCTGTGCCGTGGCCCCCGGGCTCTACGTGGAGGGGGTGGTCACAACACGGCCGAACGGCACGGTAGCCCTCTCCTTCGACTTGGGTACACCCATCCCTGACGAGCTCGAAGTGGTCCTCTTCACCCCCTTAGGAGAGCCCCTTTTCATCGAACCCTGAGAAAAGCGTCTCGCTTTTCCGGGCGAGGTCACCTTCCCGGCACAGAGAGCGTGGCCCACAGGGCTTTCGCCGTTTCCTACCCCGAGGGAGAACTCTCCTCCTTGGGGTTTGAGCCCCCGCCGCTTCCCTGCTGGAGAGATGGCGTGTTGATGCCCCCTGCCTTATATCCGGATCCGTGGGAAACCCTGACCCCGGGATCGAGGCGTGACGGACGGACTCCCCCTCCGTTTCATATTCCCAGTCTTTTCCTTCTGGACTCGATGTGGGAGAGCATCCCCTCCGCGGCGCGTACGGGGTCGGTCTCCAGGTGCAGGGAGCCGCCTGTGAGATCCGCTACGGCCCGGGTGAGGAGCTCCACCAGTCTAGGGGCTCCGGTCACGAAGGGAACCGGGTTCACGTAAGTGTAAAGCCCCAGGGCGAGGGCGAAGATGGCGTCGATGGTGGCCTTCTGCTCCATGTATTCCGGCGCCGCCGCCACCACGGGGAGGTCGGGGATGGGCACCCCGCCCAAGGCCGTGGAGACGGTGGCCAGAAGGTCAGCCAGCCGGCCGGTGTCAGTGCAGGTCCCGTAGCTCAGCACCGGGGGGATACCCAGCTTCCGGCAGAGACCGGAGAGCCCCGCCCCGGCTTTGTCCGCGGCCTCGGGCAGGCAGAGGCCGGCCAGCTGCATGGCAGCGTTGCCGCAGCCCATGGAGAGGACGAGGACGTCCCTTTTGATGAGCTCCTCCGCCACCGCCACGCTGTGGACGTCCTGCCCGCTTCCCCTTAAGGTGGTGCAGGACACCAGCCCGGCCACACCCCGTATGGCTCCAGACTTGATGGCATCCAGCAGGGGCTCCAGGCTTCCCCCCAGGGCCTGGAGGATGCTCTCGGTGGAAAATCCTACCACGGCGCTGCCCACGGGCTGTCCGGTGATGGGGTCCACCGAGGCCCTGCGCTCCCGGAAGTTCTCTATGGCCATTTCCAGCAGGAGTGCGACTTGTCGAGAGACCTCCTCCGGAACGTAATCCATGCGCTCGGACACTCCCTCGAAGGCCACCAGCTCCGTTACCGGCACCAGCTTGAAGTGGAACTGCTCGGCATAGACGGGATCCACCGGCAAGGAGCAGTTCATGTCGGCCGCAAAGAGGTCCACACACCCGGAGGAGAGCACCGCCTCCTGGGTGAGCCAATTGCCCACAAAGCCGTGGAAGACGTCGTCCATCTCCCATCGCTGGATCATCTCCTGGCCGGTCTCGATGGATGCGATGACGCGCAGCCCCTTGGCGCCGGCCTTACGGGCCCTTTCCTGCCATTCCTCCTTGCGGGCCTCCTGGACCAGGGCGAAGCCTAGGAAGGGCTCGTGTCCGTTGGGTATCACGTTCACATAATCCGGGTCGAGCACTCCCAGGTTCACCCTCGCGGGGTGGGGCTTGGGGGTGCCGAAAAGGACGTCTTGGCAGTACTCGTTTATGAGCTGGCTCTGGTAGCCCATGGCCACCGCCATGCGCATGGCCTTGAGGGCAAGGCTGGCATAGTATCCGTCAACGTTGGTGAGGCAGGAGCTGGTGACCCGCATCATCTCCGCATAGATCCCCCCAGGGAAGATCCCCAGCTCCTTCCAGCGGGCCTTGCGCTCTTCCGGGGCCAGGGCTTCCACGATGGCACTGGCTTGGTGCGTGGGGCGCTGGAAGTCGGACCGGCAGAAGTCCACCAGGGCCAGGGCCACTTCACGGTCGGTGCCGGCCGCGTCCAAGCCCAGCCGGGAGGCCAGCCAGCGCAGCTTATCAGGCTCGGAGATGTTGAAAGGTGTGCGCCCCCGGGCCGTGGCCTCCAGGGTGCACAGGGTCTCCTCGGTGTGGTAGTGGTAGGTGGAGGCACCCATCACGTTGCGGAGGGCCATCATGCGCATGGCCATCCCGTCGGCGGTGATGCCGCACACGCCCCGCTTGTCCTTCTCGGCGTCGGCACGACAGGGCCCGTTGCTGCATAGGTCGCAACGGATTCCCCCCATGCAGAAGGGACAGCGGCGGTCCGGGTCGCCTCCCATCCCCTGGGCCTCGTAGCGGTCCCAGACATTGGTTATGCCATATTCCTTTATGCGACGATAGGCCCTGCGGACGGACTCGTGGTAGGATATCCTTCTCTCGTCCATTCTCCTTCCCCCCTTCGAACGCCGATCCGCCAGCTCATGAAAACGCGGTCATGGTACCGGTGCTTTCACTCGATACCCCTGGCGGGGCGGTCAAAACCACCGTGCCATCCCTAAGGCTCGCCCTTCACTTCCGTTTACCTGGGGCTGTATGGCGGTCACGGTTTCCGGACCCTGCCCGGACCACCGTACCCCGGGGAGGCCGGACAGGATCGGAAAGAGCCCGCCTTTCCCCAGGCTCATGAGACCCACCCCGTTTTCCAGGAGCGGGCGCCGCTTCCCGGATACTTGCATGAAAATGCGAAAAATATCTATATGGCTATGACATATATCATATCAGCTTAAAATATCCCTAAGACCACTAAGGCCGGGATCATCAAGGCGGAAGGGAGGATTCGATGGGGTCTGGTAAGGCAGGAAGGGATAGGGGAGGTGTCGAGGCCGGAGAGCACGTGTACTGCGCCGGCGAGCCGGGGGCCGAGGCACCTCGGCGGGAGGCTTCCTTCGTAAGGGAAGGACCGGGGAAGCGGTTCATCGAGCCCCGGCTGCTCTTCCTGCTGAAAGATGGGCCTGCCCACGGATACGAGCTCATGTCGCGGATGCCCGAGGTCCCCCTGCCGGGACCCCTTCCCGACGCGGGGGCCATATACCGCAAGTTGAGGGAGATGGAGGAGGAGGGGCTGGTGGTCTCCCGCTGGGTGGAGGCGGAGCGGGGACCGGCCAGGAGGGTTTATTCAATCACCCCGGAAGGCAGGAAAAGACTGGAGGGCTGGGTGCAGGACATCAAGGAGAGGCTCCGCCTCCTCGAAAGGTTCGTGAGGCTCAACGAATGAGGCGAGATCCCGGGGGCCCACGCCTTCGCCTTTTCCTCATCACCCCCGAGAGGACAAGGAGGCTTCAGGGCTGGGTGCAGGACATCAAGGAGAGGCTCAGCCTCCTCGAAAGGTTCGTGAGGCTCAACGAATGAGGGTGAGGGGGCCGCACCCCGTGGGATTGGGTCACAGGATGAGGCGGAAGATGGAGCCGCCACCGGGATGGGGCTCATACCATATCTTACCACCGTGGGCCTCAACGATCTCCCGGGCCAGGTAGAGCCCCAACCCCAGCCCCGGCTTGGAGTGATGCTGGGCTTCTTCCACCTGGTAGAAGAGGTCGAAGATGCGTTCGCGGTGCTCCTCGGGTACCCCGGAGCCCCGGTCGTGGACGGAGACCATGACCCTGCCGTCGGTCTTCTTGAGCTCTAGAAGGATCTCGCCTCCCTCCGGAGAGTACTTCACCGCGTTGTCCAGCAGGGTATCCAGCAGCAATTCCAATTTGGAGGGGTCCCCCAGGACGACCACCGGGCCGCCCTCGACCCTCACGGAGATCCTCTTGTCCGGCGATCTTTCCGATGTACGTGCCGCCACCCCGCGGACCAGAGGTACTAAGTCCAATTCCACCTTATCCAGGAGGTGCTTTCTCCGCTCCATGAAGGACACTTCTAGTAGCTGCCCGATCATGTGGGCCAGCCTTTCCGTTCCCGAGAGTAGGTTCTCCAGCATCTCCCGGAGGCGGGGGTCGCCAGACTTACCGTACTCCTCCAGCAACACTTGGGCGAACCCCATCACCACGGCGGTGGGATGCCGCAGCTCGTGGGAGGCCACATCGATGAAGTCCCTTAAGCCCTCCTCATAGGCGAACCTCTCCTCCTCGGTTCCCATGGCCTTGGCGATCATGGAGAGGAAGTCCCGGTCCTGCGGCCCATATTCCCTCTCCCGGCGGTGGAACACGGTGAGGCATCCCACGGTGGAGCCCCTCGCCCTGACCGGGTGCAAGAGACATGAACGGAGTCCCAACTCAGTCACATCCCTGTCGGCCGCGAACTCCTCCGGGAGGTCTAGGTGGGTTAGGCTGCCCTGGGCACCTTCCGTGATCACCTTGTAACAGAGGGTGTGGGAGGGTTCCGGTATTTCGAGGAAGAAATCCGCCGCCTCTGTCCCGGGGATGAACCTGTACAAGTGAAATCTGCCCTTGCTAATCCTACCGTATCGGGCAAGGTCCGCTCCTGACAGTTGGCAGGCGGCACGGGTAAGGACCATGAGGTTTAGAAGCGAATCAGCGCCCAGGTTGAGAAAGGCCCCGACTAACCCCTCCAGCTGGCGTTCCAGTACCTTGCGATCGGTGATGTCCCTGGTGTTTATCACCGAGGCCCCCACGGCAGGGTGAGCCTTGAGGTTCCTCCCGATGCTCTCGCAGTGGCGGTAGGTGCCGTTCTTGTGGCGGAAGCGGTACTCGACCATCGCGGATCCCGCCGGGTCACTGATGGCCCGCCGCGCCTCCCTTATCACTTCTTCCCGGTCCTCCGGGTGGATGAACTTGAAGATGCTCTTCCCCTCGAGCTCCCTGGGATCGTATCCGAACAGCCTCTTCACCGAGGGGCTGATGAAGGTGATGACGCCGTTGTTGTCCAGCACGGTAGTGAAGTCGTGGGACTCCTCGATGAGGGCGCGGTAGAACTCCTCCCGGCGGCGCAGCTCCCGGCCGGCCTCCTCCAGCTCGGCGGTCCTCTCTGCCACTATCCTCTCCAGCTCGTCCCGGTGCCTGCGGAGTTCCTCCTCCGCCCTCACCAGGTCGCTTATGTCGGAGAGGATGCCGACCACGCCCGTCACAACCCCGTCCTTCACCAGGGGACGGCTGGAACTGCGCACGTGGCGGACGGTCCCGTCCTTGTCGATGAGCCGGAAGCGGTGGGGTTCCAACCTTCCGGCCATTATCTCCCGGTAATTCTCCACCATCGCCTGCACGTCCTCGGGGTGGACAAAGCGGGTGAAGGGCTGTCCCAGGAGCTCTTCCACCCGGTAGCCGGAGCGCCTCTCCACTGCCGGGCTGATGTAGGTTATGCGGCCTAGGGTGTCTAGGTGGAATATGACGTCGTTGAGGTTGTCCACCAGTTTCCGGTGGAGCTCGAGGGACTCAGTCAGGGAGTCAACGGTGGCTTCGAGCTCCCTCCGCCTGTCCTCTAGCTCGCGGATGCGCCGGTGGAGCTCCTCCACCGCCTTGAAGTAATGGGGAAAGGACTCCTCCGTGCTCACGACTTCTCCTCGGTCTGATCACCGTGGTTCCGTGCCTTGGCACGGGTCCGGTGTGAAGGTTGTCGCGAGGCGTGCGGTATGTTGCTCCGGACTATGGCTCCACGTCATTGCCCTATCATCCAAAGATTATTTTAATATCCGGCGGATGGGATTGACAGGATCGGGCGATCGAGGGGGCGACGGCGGGAGGTTACGCGAGAAGATCATGGCTGGCGATCAAGCCATTTTCGGACTGGTCGTTCATGTTGCAAAACGAAGAAACCTATCCAGGGAAGATAATGCCCAGCGATTAAGCTGTTGACGGGACCCGGGATGGCGGGCTATCCGGCGGGGAGCGGTCGCCGTTCCGCGCCTGGTTCCTTCGCTGGAATACCCTACCTGTCCGGGCTGTGCGGATGAAAGGTAGGGGATGTAGGGTGCCGGGCGGCACGGTACGTGCTGGCTGCCCCACTCCGGGGCGGGAGCCCATGCCGGACCATGGATGGATGGGTCGCTCTCCGGGAAAGGAGGAAGGCCTTGGAGCGGATGGAGATCTACTCCTGGAACGTCAAC
>JAPWVA010000067.1:5000-6670 GCA_028275245.1 Actinomycetota bacterium | reverse complement strand
GCGGTCTTCCCGGTTGCGGCGGACCACACCGCACCGGAAGAAGCGCTTCAGGGCGTACAGCACCTGAAGGTCACGCTCATGCTGAACCACGCGGAACTCAGGCAAGACCTGGTAGCCCAACTTCATCTCAGGATGGGCGTAGATGCCCACGTAGAAGCACCCTTCCCCATCCACGAAGCCGACCACCCACTCCGGATCAAGGTCCACGTCCTGGCCTCCATGGACGCCTGGCGTGTAGTCTCTGGGGATCCCCTGCGGGGGCAGGGTTTCCTGCGGATTGCCCAATCCCTTTCATTTTTACGCCGGCCTGGCGCCGGAAGCGTAGAAAGGGCTCTCAGGGTGTTCCCGCATACAGCCAGGGATTGCCCCTGACGTTGCCGTCAGGGCAGGCAGCGTGCGCTACCTTAGGACCGTTATAGTTACGGCCGCCGTTCACCGGGGCTTCGGTTCAGGGCTTCGCCTTGCGGCTAACCCCTCCCCTTAACCTTCCGGCACTGGGCAGGCGTCAGCCCCTATACTTCCTCTTGCGAGTTAGCAGAGACCTGTGCTTTTGTTAAACAGTCGGCAGGGCCGTTTCTCTGCGGCCCCCTCGGGCTCGGCGCGCGTGGCGCTCCACCCTACTAGGGCGCTCCTTCTCCCGAAGTTACGGAGCCATTTTGCCTAGTTCCTTAACGAGGGTTCCCCCGATCGCCTGGGTATGCTCTACCCGTCTACCAGTGTCGGTTTGCGGTACGGGCACGTGGGTCTCGCTAGAGGCTTTTCTCGGCAGTGTGGGCTCAGCGAGTTCCGCCCCGAAGGGCTCCCCATCACCTCTCGGGATCAGGCGGCGGATTTGCCTACCGCCCTCATCTCCCTACAGGCTTGGCACCTGAATCCAGTAACAGGCTCGCCTACCCTCCTGCGTCCCCCCTTCGCGTCTTTGGCGACCCGACGTGGTTCCGGAATATTAACCGGATGTCCATCGCCTACGCCTCGCGGCCTCGGCTTAGGCCCGACTAACCCGACGCGGATTAACCTTCCGTCGGAAACCTTAGACTTACGGCGAACACGTTTCTCACGTGTTTTGCGCTACTCATGCCGGCATTCTCACTTCTGCCTGCTCCACCAGTCCTCACGGTCTGGCTTCCACGCGGGCAGAACGCTCCCCTACTGAGAGCCAGGCCCGCAGGCCCGACCCTCCCGCGGCTTCGGTGCCAGGCTTGAGCCCCGTGAATTTTCGGCGCAGGACCACTAGACCAGTGAGCTGTTACGCACTCTTTAAAGGATGGCTGCTTCTAAGCCAACCTCCTGGCTGTCCCAGTAGTCCCACATCCTTTCCCACTTAGCCTGGACTTGGGGACCTTAGCCGGCGGTCTGGGTTGTTTCCCTCTCGACCGCGAAACTCATCTCCCGCGGTCCGACTCCCACGCTTTGAAGTGGCGGCATTCGGAGTTTGGTTTGGTTTGGTAAGCCGCGAGGCCCCCTAGCCAATCCAGTGCTCTACCTCCGCCACTGAACGCGTGAGGCTAGCCCTAAAGCTATTTCGGGGAGAACCAGCTATCTCCAGGTTCGTTTGGCATTTCACCTCTACCCACAGCTCATCCCCCAATTTTGCAACATTGGTGGGTTCGGGCCTCCACGAGACGTTACTCTCGCTTCACCCTGGCCATGGGTAGCTCACCTGGTTTCGG
>JAPWVA010000067.1:0-2500 GCA_028275245.1 Actinomycetota bacterium | reverse complement strand
CACGCGGCGTCGCTGCATCAGGCTTTCGCCCATTGTGCAAGATTCCTAACTGCTGCCTCCCGTAGGAGTCTGGCCCGTGTCTCAGTGCCAGTGTGGGGGGCCGCGCTCTCACGCCCCCTACCCGTCATCGCCTTGGTAGGCCGTTACCCTACCAACGAGCTGATGGGCCGCGGGCCCCTCCCGAAGCGCCTTGCGGCTTTCCTTGGCGAACCGAATCGCCAAGCACATGCGGTATTAGCCACCCTTTCGAGTGGTTATCCCCCACTTCGGGGCAGGTCACCCACGTGTTACGCACCCGTCTGCCACTGACCTCGCCTTCCGAAGAACGCGAGGCCCGTACGACTTGCATGTCTTAGGCGCGCCGCAAACGTTCATCCTGAGCCAGGATCAAACCCTCCGTGGAAACGGTTTCAGGTTTGACGTGGACCCTGCACTCGTCCGAACCTTCCTATCACTCTTCAGTTGTTAAGGTCCCTTAGCGCATCCGCCAGTGTAGCATAACTCTCGGGCTTTGTCAAATCCAGGGGACAAAATTCGCCGACCTCCGTCGGCGAACAGAAACCACCCATGGCTACGAAGGTTTCCTCACAGGCTGGTTTCTGTTCCCCCTCCTCGCTCGCTTGTCAACGCTCCCGCCTTGCGGCGGTCCAGCAAGGTTGCGCCCGATGCACCCTTATTATACTACACGCCCCGCCCCCTTGTCAAGAGGCACGGGCTTCCGGACGCATTTTTTAACCTTGAGTCCCTCGGCTCTTGCGGGGGCGGATGATACCACACCCCCTGCAACCTGTCAAACGGCTCCACCCCTCTGGGAGAGCGGCGCAGAATGTACCACAAGTCCCCAGCGGTGTCAAATCCACACCCCGTCCGGGTACACCTCTCCAGAGCCTCAGCCCCCCTCGCACCCCACCCCGTCGTGGTCACCGTCAAAGTGGTGGGGGTCCGGCGGCAACACCGGGAACCGCCGGTAGGGGATGTCCCCGCAGTCCAGGTCCGGCGGCGGAGGCGGGATGCACACCGTGGGGTAGGCCGGGTCGCAGTTCCCAGACGAAGGCACCGTGGTCGGGGTGGGCGGGAGCCCCCACACCCCACGGCCGGCCTCCCGCGCCTCCCTCTCCAGCCGCGCCAGGAGGTCCTGGTAGCGCACGTCCGGCGGATAGGCCCGCGCCCTGGCAAGCCCCAGCCGCACCAACTCTGCGTTGACCAAGAGGTCCCCCACCCACACGTACCGCAGCAGCCGCCCGTACCGGTCGGTCTCGGAGACATCCCGCTCCAGCGCCACCACCTTCCCCGCCACCAGTGCGGCGTTCTCCCGGGCCGCCTCCGGCCCCAGCGGCTCCGTCCCCTCGGGGCAGTCTATGCCGATGTAGCGCACCTCACGGGCTTCCCCGTCCATCTCCACCACGATGCTATCGCCGTCGGTGACGTGCAGGACGCGCGCCCGGACCCAGCCGGGGGGCAACACAGGGGTAGGAGTGGCGGTGAACCGCGGGGGTGCCCGGTCGGGGGTCTCGCCCCTGGTGGGGGTGGACCGGCGCGTGCTCCGGGGGACTGAGGGCGTGGCCGAAGGGGCAGCCGTCGGCCGGGACGTGGAGGCGGGCCGTGCGGTCGGCGGACTTGCCAACGAGGGCGCTGGTTGGGCAGGAGGAGAGGGGAATGGCAGCGTGGCTAGGGCCCTGGGTGCTTCAGGGGTGAGCGTCCTCAAGTTGGCCTGGGAGCCCGGCTCCCCGCAGGAGAGGAGAGCCACGAGGCAAAAAGCACCCAGGGCTAGGAGGATAGCCTGCCTTGCCGCGCCCACCTCGCCACTCCGCGTCCCCCCGTGCCCCTTATACCGGCCGCCTCCCCTCCAGTGCCCGGGCCAGGGTCACCTCGTCGGCGTACTCCAGGTCGCCGCCCATGGGCAGCCCCCGCGCCAGGCGCGTCACCCGCACCCCCAGGGGGGCCAGCTGCTGGTAGATGTACATGGCCGTGGCCTCCCCCTCAAAACTGGGGTTGGTGGCCAGGATCACCTCCTCCACGCCCCCGGCCCGCACCCGGTCCACCAATTCCCGGATCTTCAGGTCGTCCGGCCCCATCCGCTCCAGGGGCGAGAGGACGCCGTGCAGCACGTGGTACACGCCGCCGAAGGCCCCCGTCCGCTCAATGGCCCACACGTCCAGCGGCTCCTCCACCACGCAGATGAGCCGGTGGTCCCGCGCCTCGTCGGCGCAGATGGAGCACGGGTCCTGCTCCGCCAGGTTGTAGCAGATGTGGCAGGTGACCACCTCCGTGCCCAGGGAGGCGATGGCCGCGGCCAGGGCCTCCCGCTGCTCCTCCGGGGCCCGCAGGAGGTAGAAAGCCAACCGCGAAGCCGTCTTGGGCCCGATGCCCGGCAGCCGGGCCAGTTCATCCCGCAGCCGGGCGATGGGCGCTGGCACGTTCCCGCGGCGCATGCTCTACAGAAGACCGCCCAGATCCAGGCCGCCGGTCAAAGCCCCCAGCCGCTCCGCGGCCAGGGCCT
>JAPWVA010000066.1 GCA_028275245.1 Actinomycetota bacterium | reverse complement strand
AGGTGCTGGGGGTTTCGGCCTCTTCTACGGCGGAGGCTCTGGCTGCCCTGGAGGCAGGTGCCGATTACCTGGGGGCTGGCCCGGTATATCCCACTGGTACTAAGGCGGATGCTGGCGAGCCCATAGGCCTGGAGGGGCTACGGGAGATAACCGGGAGGGTGGACATACCCGTGGTGGCCATAGGCGGTATAACCGTGGACAGGGTGAGGGAAGTGCTGGAGGCAGGGGCCTCGGGAGTGGCCGTTATATCCGCGGTCATCGGGGCCGACGACATGTACGAAGCGGTCCTCCGCCTAAGACGGGAGGTGGACCGGTACCTGGGGAGGTAAGGAAGTTGAGAAGGAAGACGCTCATGGAGACCCTGAAGGAGGGTCACATCCCGGAGGCCTTGAAGAAGGCCGCCGCCGATGAGGGCATGGAGGTGGAACGCATGGCGGAGGAGATAGCGGCGGGAAGGGCCGTGTTCCCTCACGGCCTGGCTAGGGGAGTGCGGAAGCCCTGCGTGATCGGGGGGGGCACCCGGGTGAAAGTGAACGCCAATATAGGGACGTCCGCCGACTACCCGGACATCGCCGATGAGCTCCGCAAGCTGGAGGCGGCTGTGGAGGCGGGTGCCGATGCCGTGATGGACCTGTCCACCGGGGGTGACCTAGGGAAGGTGAGGATGGCCATCGCCAACCGTTCCCCCGTCCCCCTGGGCACCGTTCCCATATACGAGGCGGGTATCCGGGCCCAGCAAGACAAGGGAAGCATCGTGGCCATGGATGAGGAGGACATGTTCGCGGTCATAGAGGATCACTGTGCCTCCGGGGTGGACTTCATCACCGTGCACTGTGGCGTCACCATGTCGGTGCTGGAGGTGCTGCGGGCCAATCCCCGGGTGGCTGGCATCGTTTCCCGGGGAGGGGCCTTCCTAGCGGGCTGGATCCTCCATCACGAGAGGGAAAACCCCCTCTTCGAGAAATTCGACCGTCTCCTGGAGATAGCCAGGCGCTACGAGGTCACCCTTTCCCTGGGGGATGGATTAAGGCCCGGATGCATCGAGGACGCTTCCGACCCGGCCCAACTGGCGGAGCTGGTGGTGCTGGGGGGGCTGGTTAAGCGGTGCCGGGAGGCAGGGGTGCAGTGCATGGTGGAGGGACCAGGGCACGTGCCCCTGCACCAGGTGGAGGCCAACGTCAAGATGGCCAAGGCGTTGACGGGAGGCGCCCCCTTTTACGTGCTGGGACCCCTGGTGACGGACGTGGCCGCCGGGCACGACCACGTGGCGGCGGCCATAGGGGGTGCCCTTGCTGCCTTGGCGGGAGCGGATTTTCTCTGTTACGTGACTCCCCGGGAACATCTGGGTCTTCCCACCGCCGAGGACGTACGGGAAGGGGTCATCATCACCCGCATCGCCGCCCATGCGGCGGACCTAGCCCGGGGAATACCCGGCGCCAGGGAGTGGGACCTGGAGATGAGTAGGGCCAGGAAAGCCCTGGATTGGGAGACCCAGCTCTCCCTGGCTCTGGACAAGGAAAAGGCGGAAAGCCTTTTCCGGGACCGGCAAGTGCAAGGCGAGACGGCTTGCACCATGTGCGGAGACTTCTGCGCCATGAGGTTCATCTCCCGTTACCTGGGCACCGGCGAAATGGGCACCTGTTGAAAGAGTGGAGCCAGCCGTGGGTAGGAGCTCGTTTTGGACCATCGGGGAGGGTGGCACTTGAGGGCCGGTGAGCTGGGTGAGTTCGGAATGATAGCCCTCTTCCGGGAACTTCTCCCGGCTCCGGGTAGGGGGGTGATGCTGGGCAGCGGGGACGACGCCGCCGTCTTAAAGGGGGAAGCGGAGACACTCCTCTTCGCTGTGGACGCGATGGTGGAGGGGGTCCATTTCGACCTCGGCTACGTCCCGTGGGACTCGGTGGGCTACAAGGCCCTCGCCTCCAACCTCTCCGACCTGGCGGCCATGGGGGGTTGTGATAAGTCCTACGCGGTGGTGGCCATCGGAGCTAGGGGGGACACGAAGGTGGAGGACCTGGAAGAACTGCAAGGGGGGATCCTCCGCTGTGGTGGTAGTTTCCATTGTGAGTTGGTGGGAGGAGACCTGGTGGCGAGCCCCGGTCCCCATTTCGCGGTGGTAGCGGTGCTGGGATTCAAGGAGGAGGGGACGGTATTACTCACCCGGGGAGGGGCCAGGGAGGGGGACCTGGTACTGGTCACCGGGACCCTGGGGGATTCATACCTGGGCTGGCTGTACCTGAGGAATGGTGGGGAGGCGGGACACCCCTGCGCCCGGCGCCATCTTTATCCCGAGCCCAGGTTGCGGGAAGGGGACATCGCTTCCCGGCTGGGGGCTAGCGCCGCCATAGACATCAGCGACGGTTTCATCAGGGATCTGGGCCACGTGTGCGAGGAGAGCGGCCTGGGAGCGGAGGTGTACCTGGGGGAGCTTCCCTTGAGCCCGCAGGCGATGGAGCTGGCGGAGGCAGTGGGGGAGGATCCCTACCAGGCGGCACTTTCAGGCGGCGAGGACTACGAGCTCATCATCATCGCCCCGAAGGGGGCGGCGGACGAGATATGCCGACAAACGGGTGCTAAGATGGTGGGAAAGATGGTGCGGGGTGAGGGGGTGCGGGTTTTCGACCAATACGGTAAACCCTACGCCACCGGGAGCACCGGTTACGAGCACCTGAGGTGATCCCATGGCGGGGAGGAGGAGGGTGGCCCTCACGGTGGCGGGTTCGGATTCCGGCGGAGGTGCGGGGATTCAGGCCGACTGCCGGATCTTCTTCCTGCTCGGGATACACCCCACTTGCGCCCTAACCTCGGTGACGGCGCAGAACACTCGGGGGGTGTGGGATCGTTTCGACCTACCCCCGAAGCTGGTAGCCGCCCAAATGGAAGCGGTGTTTTCCGACTTCCCGGTGGACGCCGCCAAGACGGGGATGCTGGCGCGCGAGGAGACGGTGCGGGTGGTGGCGGATGCCTTGAAGGGCAGGAGCGGGTTGCCCCTGGTGGTGGATCCGGTCTTGCGTTCCTCCACCGGGCAGGAGCTTTTGGACCCCGGGGGCTTGGAGGCCATGAAGGAGGAGCTCCTGCCCCTGGCCACCGTCTTCACCCCCAACCTGGAGGAGGCCTCGGCGCTCTTGGGGGAGGAGGTGGGAAACCTCCAGGCTATGAGGAACGCGGCGGCGGCCCTCCTGGAGCTGGGGCCCCGTTGCGTGGTAGTGAAGGGCGGGCATTTGGGGGGAGGGGAGGCGGCAGACGTCTTCTACGACGGTAGGCGGATGGAGGTGCTCTCCGGGGAGAGGATCCCCACCCCTCACGACCACGGCACCGGGTGCGTGTTCTCCGCGGGGGTGGCGGGGGGTCTGGCCCTGGGGGACGATCCCTTGCAGGCGGTGAAAAGGGCCAGGTCTCTGGTGAGGGCAGCCCTGCTCAATTCCCTGGATCTCGGAGGGGGAAGGGGACCGGTCTTCCCGGTATACCTGCCCTGAGGGTCATTCCAGGGTTGGCCGAAGGGATAGCAGGAGATCGATGTACTGGTTGCCTGGAGGATGTCCCTGGAGGATGTCACCGGGACGGGTTAGAATCCTCCTGTCCCTTGCTCCCACCGCGAGGTAGGTGCGGCGAGGAGGTGGAAGGTCGCGGGGGCACGGCGGAAGCATTTTCACCGGCGCCAAGATGGGATAGGGATCTCTTGTATCTCTTGTGGAGGTGACAGGGGATGAGGATCGGCATCGTCAGCGATACCCACGGCGACCCCGAGGCCTGGAGGAAGGCCATGGATCTCCTTCAGGGTTGCCGTATGATCCTCCACGCCGGCGATCACCTTTACCACGGCGCCTTCAACCCAGTTCTGCCCACCTACAACCCGGCGGAACTAGCCCGCCTGATGAACGAGAGCAGGATCCCCATCCTCCATGCACGGGGGAACTGCGATTCGGAGGTGGATCAGCTGGCCCTGCGGGATCCCATACTCTCCCCTTACCTCTGGCTACACGTGGATGGTTTGGACATCATGGTGATCCACGGTCATCACGCGGAGGAGGATGAGCTGGCCAGACAGGCGGCCGGCTACGGCGCCCGCCTGCTGGTGCGGGGTCACACCCACCTCTACGATATCCGGGAGGCGGAGGGCGTGACGATTTGCAACCCGGGCAGCCCTTCCCTGCCCAAGGGGGAGGGTATACCCACCGTGGGGCTCCTGGATGGCAGGACCATCAGCATATTGGAGCTGGAGAGCGGGAGGGAACTGCTCCGGGGCGAGCTGTGATTCCGTGCTCTTCTCCGGCCTGCTACTTGTCCCGCCCTCTGCCGGTATCCGCTTCCCGTGGACGTTTGGAGTGGCTTTCAGGTGGCCATAAAGGGAAAGGAGCAGGGAAGGCGAATAACCTCTTGTGTGAGGGAAGGGCTATGGAGGCAGCAGAGGATGCAGGAGGTGAGATGCATGAGGAAAGCCCTGGTTTTGCTGCTGGCCCTTGGTCTTGTGGGCCTTCTCGTGGCGGGTTGCGGTAAGGGCGAGAACACCGCCG
This sequence comes from Actinomycetota bacterium, assembly GCA_028275245.1. Lineage (GTDB taxonomy): Bacteria > Actinomycetota > Geothermincolia > Geothermincolales > RBG-13-55-18 > JACVJK01. The sequence goes on along the minus strand of JAPWVA010000066.1, from coordinate 2,243 downwards.
AGGCCAAGGCTAAGATGTCTGAAGGTGACCAGGCTTACCAGGCGGCCAAGGACCTGTTCACCAAGCTTCAGCAAAAGCAGAGCGAGCTGGGTGGGAGCCTGGCCACCGGCGATTACTCCAAGTTCACCGGACCGGCAGGCGAGGCCCTGGAAAAGGAGGTGACCCAGAGCCTGGCGGACATCGAGGCCAAGCTCCGGGAGGCCGCGGGGGCCTATGAGGAGATCCTGGGAATGGAGGGCCTCAAGGATTACAAGGATTACGCCGACCTGATGCTCCAGGCCACTCGCAAGCGGCAGGAGATGCTACCCCTCATCAAGACCCTGCTGGAGGAGCTCAAGAAGATGGTGATGGCGGGAGCCGCGGGGCAGAAGGTCGACTTCACCGCCTTGCTCCAGAGGGAGGAGCTTAAGAAAGTCACCGACTTGGGAAGCGAGGCCGATTCCCTGGAGAAGCAGGCGGATAAGGTAAAGGCTGACAAAAAGCTTTAGAGAGCCTGCCCGGGGCCCGTGGCAGTGAAGGGCATGGGGGGAGGCATTAGCCTCCCCCCTTATCTTTGTGGAAGATTTCGTTTTTCCACGACGGGATGGCGAGCATGGTTTGGACGGAGCGGGAAGACCGACCTCACCCCCCGGTCCTCCTGAAGTCCACCCGAATAAGATGCTGTATCGTTTCAGTAGGCGCTTTTAGGGTTGAAAAAGTACGAGAGACCACCCTATCATCCTGGCAAAACAGGCAAAAAAGGAAGAAAGGGGTGATCTCTCTTGCTGGAATCCATAGTACTACATCTGGTATCCGAAGCGAAGACCCTTGAGGAGGTGGAGGAGAAGACGGCGGAGGCGCTCTTCGAGGTGGGCCGGGCCATCCTCAAGGCCTACCTGGAGCATCTGGACGAGGCGCTCATGAAGAAGAGGGAGAAGGGGCTGCGCCACCTGGGCAGGCGGGAAAGGGACGTCCTCACCCGCTTCGGGGTGGTCAGGGTGAAGAGGAGGTACTACCGGGACGGAGAGGGAAACACCCGCTTCCTTCCCGGCGAGGCCCTGGGCCTGAGGAAGGGGAACCTGGCCGCCACCCCCTCCCGCAAGGAGGCGGCCCTGAGGATGTGCGCCGATACCTCCTTCCGCAGGGCGGCCGGACACCTCTCCTTCTTCCTCTCCTTTAAGGTGGACCACAACCTCCTCCACCGCCGGGTGGGGGAGAGGGGACGCCAACGGACGGAGGAGAAGAGGAAAAGGGCGGAGGAGCTCTTTTCCCGCGGGGCCCTTCCTCCCTCCAGGAAAAAGGAGGCGGATCTCCTCTTCCTCGAAGCCGACGGCTGCATGATCCCCCTGCAGCGGGAGGGGAGAAAGAAGCACGAGCTCAAGGCGGGCATCTCCTACGAGGGCTGGGAGAGGGTCTCCGAGGGGAAGTGGAGGACCAGAAAGAGGCGGGTCTTCCTCTCCGCCGCCCCGGGGGAGGACTTCCTCTCCCAGTGGAGCACCGATCTGGCCACCGTCTATGACCACGCCAAGGTCAAGGAGGTCATCTGGTCCTCCGACGGGGCCTCCTGGCTCAGAAAGGGCCCCGAGCTCTTCTCCCCGCACTGCGCCCAGCTCTCCCGCTTCCATCTAAAGAGGTCCCTCGTGCGGGCCCTGGGATTTTCCCCTGAGGCGGAGAGGCTCTTCGCCCTGGCCTGCCGGGGAAGGGGGGAGGAGGTGGTCTCGGAGCTTCAAAAACAGCTCCAGACGGCCACCGATGAAAAGGGAAAGAAGAGGATAGCGGAGACCCTATCCTACCTCTCCTCCACCTTGGCCTGGCTTTGCGACTGGAGAAAGGTGCTTCCTCCAAGGGATGGGGACCGCTCCCCGGGGGCCATGGAGGGCAACGTGGACAAGCTCCTCTCCGACCGCTTCAAGAAGCGCGGCATGAGCTGGAGCGTCTCCGGGGCGGACTCCCTCTGCCAGGTGATCGAGCTATCCCAAAACGGGGAGCTCTCCTCCTTTTTGGCCTCCCGGAGAGCGACGGACCGCAGGGCGGAGAGGATGGCCATGTCCTCCTTAAGAAAGGAGGTGAGGAGAAACCCGGAGGCCTGGCTTAAAAAGAACATGCCGCTGCTCCAGACAAGAAGCGGCGACCCCTGGGTAAAGGATGTCCTCAAAGTGCTCGCGGGATATGAAAGGATGGCCGGTTGAGGTTTTGCCGGGATGAGGCGCCTACTTTTTGTAGACAGCAACTGGGCTCCTGAGCATGTTGACACGCTCCGGAAA
>JAPWVA010000064.1 GCA_028275245.1 Actinomycetota bacterium | reverse complement strand
GTTTCATGGGAAGCTCCGAGCGGTGGCACCGCCGAGAAGGTTGTCCCAGTCCCCCGGGATGGGGACAAAGCGGGGATCATCCCTCGCCCGTGCCTCCAGGCACCGGGGGCGCATGCCCGGTGAGGGAAAGTCCCGGGAGAGGTGATGAGAGGTGAAGGAGCTGGTGGACATCGTCTCCACCTACCTAGCCCTAGGGATGGGACTGGTCGTCTTCTGGTGGGGCCTGTTCCGCAACTGGCCCTTGGATGACTGCCTCTTCAGGGCCTTGCTGGCCATGGTCGTGGTGTTCCTGGTGGGGCAGGCCTGCCGCTTCCTCATGGCGGTCTTCCTGGCACTGGGCGGCGGCAACCAGGGCCGCCGCGGCCTGCGGGCCGGCACGGAGAGGGAAAGCAAGAGGGAGGTGGAGGAGGGTTGAGTGACCACCTTCCCCATTCCGATATACATGGTAGGCGCTACGCGAGGCGATGCGGCCCGCGGGAGCGGGGAGAGCTGGCCGAGACCGGACCCGAGGGGGTGAGAGCGTGAGCCTGGGACCGGTGGACTTCCAGCATATGGTGGCCATGGCCAAGGAGATCGAGCGCGTCCAGAGGCTGCAGGAGGTGCGCCAGCACCACCAGGCCCAAGAACTCCCCCAGGCCTACGAGAAGAAGGTGAACCGGCAATCCCGCCAGGTGCGGGAGGTGGCCAGGGGGGAGAACCCCCGGGTGGAAGAGAACGCCTCCCGAGAGGGAAGGCGCGAGCCGGGAAAGAGGAGGGAGGAAAGGAAGGGAACGGGGACCGGGGGGGCCGTTTACTACAACGGAAAGGCCTCCCTGCACCAGCTGGACGGTGCGGAGGATGGGGATCATGACCTCCTGGTCTGAGGTCGAGGGTCATCGGGGACGACGTGGCGAAACTCCGCTGGCCTTGTTATCCTCGGCCCGGATCTGGGAAAATTTCCAGCAGGGGCTATATCGTATATCGGATTTTCCTGAGAGGGGCTGCGACGCCGGGCGAGGTCGTCACCGGGTATGACATAGGTTATGGCTGTGATTCCCGAGGTGATGGGGAGCTTTATCGCGCCGGGTTTACCCCAGGGGGCGGCTAGTTCCCCCCTTCGCCGGGTCCGGGAATCTGTTCCCGCCCCAGGAGAGGCCTTCGTGGCGGGATGCATAACGCACGTTTGGGGTGAGGGAACGGGGCCGTTATCCCGGATGAAAGCAGGCAGCTATCCCGATTTTGGCCAGGGGCTTTCGGTTAAGGAGGGAGGTTCGGTCCATGGAGAGAATCAGGGTGCTGGTGGTGGATGACCACACGCTGGTCAGGGAGAGCTTGATGACTGCCCTGAGCACCTCCCCCGCCATCGAGGTGGTGGGCGGGGCCGGCTCGGGCCGTGAGGCCCTGGAGAAGGCTAAGTCCCTCCAACCGGACGTGGTGCTCATGGACGTGAAGATGCCCCGCATGAACGGCATACAGGCCTGTCGCCTGATAAAGCAAGCGTTACCGGACGTGAAGGTGGTCATGCTCACCATGATGGAGGACGAGGCCAGCATCCTGGAGTCCATATCCGCCGGCGCCAGCGGGTACATCCTGAAGAGCATGCCGGTGAACGAGGTGGTGAAGGCCATCAAGCTGGCGGTGGAGAACAAGTCGCCTCTGAGCCCGGAGGCGGCCATGAAGCTCATCAACGAGTTCCGCCGCAAGATGGACGAGGAGGCCACCAGCTTCAACCTGACCCGCAGGGAACTCGAGGTCCTGCAGCTCCTGGCCTACGGCTACACCAACAAGATGATCGCCGAGAAGATGTTCATAAGCCAGCAGACCGTCAAAAGCCATATCATACATATATTCCAAAAACTGGGAGCAAGTGACCGTACCGAGGCGGTGGCCATAGCCCTGCGCAAGGGCCTGGTGGAATAGACCGGCCGGGCGGTTCGACCTCGCAGGAGGTGGTATGGGAGGGCGACCTCTCGGGCCGAGGAGAGGTAAAGCCCGCATTCCGTTAGTGACCCGGTCAGGGGGTGTGGGGTGGACGGGCCTGACGGCGGGCATAAACACCGCGTGGTTTCGGTGGTGGTAGCCCCTGTCTTAACCCCAGGGAATCCCCTTCCACGGTACCGGGAACGAGATCGCCCCGTCACCGGGCAGTACTAAAGGCGGGTATGGCTTGAGGGTTCATATCCGCGACCAGCGGGGCCGGGCTATCAGGGGAAAGTCTCCACCCGAAAACCCTCCAAGCCGTCTCCCTTGATGACCGGGGTCCCTCCCTCCCAGACCAGGGCCGGTAAATCCCCCTCCTCATGGACTCTCCCCCAGTCGGCCAGCAGGAGGAGGGGGGAGGCGCCCTCCCGCGGGGGTTTGCGGCAGCGCAGGACACCGCGGGCACGGTCCAGTCCAGCACGGGTGAGGGCATGGAAGAGGGCGAAGGCGGAAGCCCCCCGGCTGTAGTAACCCAGCTTTTGCTCCAGGTGAGCCTCCGCCGGCCTGGCGCCCTTCAGGGCTCCCACCCTCTCCGGCCGGCCCGGGAAATAGGCGCAGGTATCCCAGAAACCCCCGCTTTTGTGCCCGGCGTAGTAATCCTCGAGCTCCCAGTAACGGGAGACGTTGTCCGCCGCCGTGGCCGACCATTCCTCTCCCACCAGGTAGAACCAGGGCATCTCGCCAAAGGTTCTGGCTCACCCACATGTTGTCGTTGCCGACGCTGGTGTGGAGGCAGCCGTAACGCTGGAGGGTGGCCCGGTGGGAATTGACCAGGTCCTGCCCCATCCTGTCCAGGTTCTCGGGGGTGAGGCCGGTGTCCACCCCCGCCGCCAGTAGGTAGAGGAGCCCGTTGGAGGAGTAGATGGAATAGGCGTCCGCCTCGGCGGGGGGTACCGCGGGGTCGGAGCATACCGCAAAGTGGTCCCCCCGCCACTGCCCCTCCAGGGTGCGGTTGATCAGGTCGATCCTGCGCTGGCATTCCCGCAGGAGGGCTGCGTCGGTGATTCCTAGACCCGTTGCCAGCTCCTCCATCGCCTGGCAGGCGGCCAGGGTCTTCACCCCCAGGTAGGTCTGGTTGCGGGCGTGCTGCTGGGCATAGTTGGCCTGGTCTATGGAGTTGGAACAGTGCAGATCGGGGAAGCCGTCGCCATCGGTGTCACAGCGCAACAGGAAGCGGAGGTATTCGGCGGCTCTGGGGAAAAGCTCCCGGGCCGTCGCCTCATCCCCCGCCAACCGCCAGCAGGCAAAGAGGAGCAGTATGTAATCGGCGTTGGACTCGGCCCCCATGGAATGGGGGTAAGCCATGCCCCGAATGTGGCTCTCGATGCCCATGTCGTGGCTGAGGCAAGTCCCCTGGGGGGTCTTCACCTCGAAGCGGGGCCACTCGTGCAGCAGCCGTGGGAGTAGCTCGGGCCATAACAGCAGGTAGAACCAGGCGTTGTTGTACTCCACGTCCACCGAGGACTGGTACAGCTGGGCCTCCCCCTCCCAGGTGGAGAACCACTCCGACCCGTCCTCCCCCCAGGTCCACCAGGTGTTCACCAGGAAACTCTGCAGGGCCAGCCCCGCCAGGAACCGGAGGGGAGGAAGTTCCTGTGACAGCGAGTTTTCGAATAATAACCGCTCGAATCTCTCGCTCTTTTCCAGGATCTCCTTTCTGTCGCCCAGGGCGTATTCCAATACTTCGTCTAGGGAGGAGAAGCCCGGGTAGCCCGGCCGCGAGTAGATGGGACGGTGGGTGTAGGAACCATCCACTTCCAGGATGGGTTGGTCGGTGAAGGAGGCCATGGCCAGTACCAGTCCCTCCGGCCTTTCCCCGGCCCGGAATCTCCAGGAGAGGCCGGAATATCCCCGGGGGATGAAGGTGTATAGGTAAAAGTCCCGGGGCAGGGGATAGCCTGGGGGAGATTCCCAGATCCAGGAGAGGTCGGTGATGTCCCGGTAGTGCCAGGTCACCCCCTTCGCGCCCCGGGCCGCCAGCGCTTCCTGGAAGGGGAAGTGCAGGGAGGCCCGGTCCTGCAGGTACCAGGTGTCGCTGCCGTAAGTGTACGAGGTCAGGTAACGGTAGCCCTGGAAGCCGCCCTCCAGAGCCACGGGGGCGTGTTCGCCCTCCGCCGGGTACTTGTGGGGCAAGGCCAGGATCATCTCCCCCTCCGCCCTGCCCCCCTCCTTGAAGGCCTCCATCTCCAGGTAGAAGAAGGGCGCGGACGATAGCTTTAAGTCGCCGGGATAGAAGGGGGCCCTCAGGGTCACCCGTACCGAGTAGGGGAGGGCGGGGTCGGAACATAGGTAGGAGACGGAGGTGGGCTCTGTGATCTGCTCGATACAGGAGAAAACAGGGTAGCGGTCGGTGAAGGGCAGGCAGCGGACATCTCCCTCCCGGTCCCGGAAGGCCAGGATGAGCTCGCTCATGTCCCCCGCCCAGAGCCCCAATGGGGAGGACCTCCAAGCCAGGAATTGGGGCTGGGGGTTGATGGCGTAACGGCTTCCCATCCTCCCCAGAACCACCTCCCGGTGATTCCTCTCGCCCCCCGGCGGGAAGCGGAGGGGGATGAAGGTCCAGTGGCGGGAGTCCCGGGCTGAGATGTGCAGGTGGGGATGGCCGGGGGAGCGTAGCACCAGGTGGCAGACGGTGGCCTTGCCCTTTCGGGCACGGAAGGTGAGGCTCAGCTTGCCCCCAGGGGTGGGCACCGCGGGTACCGAGTGCTTATAGGCGGTGCGGGCTCCGGCACGGGCCGCCAGGTCCACCTGGGTGAGGCCGGGCAAGGGGCTTTCGTTGGCCAGCACGTCGAAGACCCTTTCCCCTGGGCGGGTCTCGTAGGGGTCCAGGAAATAAAGGTCGATGTCGTAGGACTCCGAGGGCAGTCCCGCGATGAGGTAGCGGAACTCAGTGCCCTCCCGGGAGCCGACGAACTTCTCGGGGGTCTTGTCCGTCCGGTCCAAGCCCCGGACCGGCACGTCGTGCAGGAGCTTGGGGAGGGAGTCCCCCTGCAGCTCCACCGTCACCCCCGAGAGGGGGAGCTCCATGCCCGCCGGCCCGGAGGGGATGGAGCCCGTCCCCCTGGAGCAGGAGGAGGGGCCGAGTCCCATCGCCAGGAGGGCGAACGCGGCCAGCAGAGCTATCACCCTGCTTGATAGGCGGCCACGCCTTGGACCGGCCCCGGTCGCCGCGGAAGGCATTCCGCCCCCCGGGAGAACCTTCCCAGTCCTCATCACCGCCTGGAGGCCCCTATTGGTGGCCCCCGACCCTACCGCTCGTTTCATTGCCACGGCACTCCGTCTCGCTCCTGTCTTGCTCCTGGATCGAGCGGTTTACCCGGCCATTCCGCCTCCATCTCGGGTTGCAAGCCCTGGTTCGCAACTATCGCCGCCCCATGGTTTATGCCCGGTCCGGGGGAACAAGAGGTCAAGGCCGCGGTGACCTATCGCCCTGTCGGGATGGCGGTCGCTCCAGATTATATAGGAAATAGGGGACAGGATAGGGAGTGATAGGAAGTTGGGGACAGGAAGTAGGGGACAGCATGGGGAGTAGTAGGAAGTAGGGGACAGGATAGGGAATAGGGAACAAGGGGGTCAGTGGGGATCCGCGGAGGCGTTTCAGGTCGTGAGATTGGGCCAGGGAGAGACGCCGGAGGATTTAGGGGGTCACTGGGGACCCGCGGAGGCGTGTCAGGCCCGGGGTGAGGGATGGGACCCACCTCCTGCGCCGCCGCCCTCACCCTCCCGGGTGAGGGCGCGGAACACCGCCTCCGGGATGGCGTCCAGGGGGAGTTGCAGGTCCACCGCTCCCAGCTCCACCGCAGCTCGGGGCATGCCGTAGACCACGCAGGTGTCTCGGTCCTGGGCGATGGTGAAGGCGCCGGCGTCGTGCATGGCCTTGAGCCCCTCCGCACCGTCCTCGCCCATCCCGGTGAGTATGACACCCACGGCATTGGGCCCCGCATAGCGGGCCACAGAGTGAAACAGCACGTCCACGCTGGGTCTTTGGTGGTGGACCATGGGGCCGTCCTTTACCCGCACGTAGTAGCGGGCGCCGCTGCGCCGGAGGACCATGTGTTTGTTTCCGGGGGCCAACAGGGCCAACCCCGGTCGAAGGTGATCCCCGTCCCTCGCCTCCCTCACGTCCATCTCCGAGATGGAGTCCAGCCCGGAGGCGAAGGAGCGGGTGAACATCTCGGGCATGTGCTGCACGATGAGGGTGGGGGGGCCGCCGGCGGGGAAGCGGCGGATGATGCGGCGGATGGCCTCCGTGCCGCCGGTGGAGGCCCCGATGGCCACGATCTTGACGGTGGTGCGCAGGGGAGGGAGGGGAGGTAATTCCTCCTCCTGCCCCTCCCCGCCGGCCGTGGTGGCCAGGCGCCTGACATCGGCCAGGGCTGCGGCCTTTATTTTATCCTTGAGCTGAAAGACTACCTCCTCCACCGAGTAGGGTCCCCCGGGTTTGCTCATCACCTCCACCGCTCCCAGCCTCAAGGCTTGCAGGGCGTTTTCGCTCCCCTCCGGGGCCAGGGAGCTCAGCACCACCACCGGCATGGGGTGGTGTTTCATGAGCTTGCGCAGGAAGGTGAGGCCGTCCATGCGGGGCATCTCGATGTCCAGGGTGAGCACGTCGGGCTTGAGCCGCACTATCTTGTCCCGCGCCACGAAGGGATCGGGGGCGGTTCCCACCACCTCGATGTCGGGGTCGGTGGCCAGCTCCTTTGCCAGTATCTGGCGGACTATGGCCGAGTCGTCCACCACCAGGACCCTCACCGGGCGGGAGAACCTTCTTGTCATTCGCGCCCACCCCTTTCGTCGCGGTGACTTGCCTTTACCGGGAGGACCAGCCTTGGGTCACCGTCCCGGAACCCGGTACCTAAAGGACCACGACCTTTTTCGCGGGAC
>JAPWVA010000063.1 GCA_028275245.1 Actinomycetota bacterium | reverse complement strand
CGGCGTGGGATGCGGGGGGGATGAAGTCATGTCCCAGGGTATACATGAGCAAGAGAGGCGTGAGCCCGGCTATATCCCCGAAGTCGTATTCGTACCTCCCCCCGGTGAGGGTGGGGCAAGAGGTGGGTTCCACGGCGATCAGCCGGATGTCCTTGCCCTCTAACTTCTCCTTGACGAAAGGAAGGGCGATGCCGCCGAAGTTGGAGCCACCCCCCACGCAACCTATCACCATGTCCGGGTAGTCATCGATGAGCTCGAAGGCCTTCTTGGCCTCCAGGCCGATCACGGTCTGGTGCAAAAGGACGTGGTTGAGGACGCTGCCCAGACTGTACTTCACATCGTCGCCCTGGAGGGCCATCTCGATGGCCTCGGAGATGGCTATCCCCAGGCTGCCGGGGGTGTCGGGGCTTTCTTCCAGTACCTTCCTGCCAGCTTGGGTGATGTTGCTCGGGCTGGGCTCCACCTTGGCCCCCCACGTCTCCATGAGCACCCTGCGGTATGGCTTTTGGTTGTAGCTGGATCTCACCATGAAAACCTGTAGTTCCAGCCCGAAGAACCTACAGCCCATGGCCAGGGCGCTTCCCCACTGGCCTGCGCCCGTCTCGGTGGTGAGCTTCCTCACCCCCTCGACCTTGTTGTAGTAGGCCTGGGCCACTGCGGTGTTGGGCTTATGGCTCCCCGCCGGGCTGGCACCCTCATACTTGTAGTAGATCCTGGCGGGGGTTTGGAGCTCCCTCTCCAACCGGGTAGCCCTCATGAGGGGGGTAGGCCTCCAGATCTTGTAAACCTCTCTAACCTCCCCGGGTATCTCGATATACCTCTCCTGGCTCACTTCCTGCTGTATGAGGCCCATGGGGAAAAGGGGTGCCAGGTCGTCGGGGCCCACCGGCTTCCTGGTCACGGGATGGAGCGGCGGCTCCAGGGGCCGGGGCAGGTCTGGCAACACGTTGTACCAGGCCATCGGTATGTCGTTCTCCCCCAGGTAAACGACTTTAGGTCTCTCTGCCATCTCGCACCTCCTGCCTCTGCAAGTCGGTCCTGCCCTTAAAAGGAAGGGGCCACGGAGTCTTCCTCTCCGTGGCCCCGGTTTGCCCTCTTCCTCAGCCTCGGCGGTAAGGCGGGCAAACACCGCCACGGCGGCAGCGCCACCACCAGGAGCCGCCTTTCCTCACGTTTCCCAGCCCGCGCTTAGCGTTCACTCCGACACTCCCTGCCCATCCTTTCCACGAGGCCAGGCTTATAAATAACACGTGGGTAGGGTGTCTTGTCAACGCGGATGTCGATCGTGTCCGCGGGCCCGTGCGCCCCTCGGGCTCGGCCCGTTGCCCCGCTTCCCCGGGACCGGGGGGCCACCGTGTAACCCCTGGTGGGCACACCACCTAGCGGGGACCAAGGCAAGGAACTGGCCGCCAGTCCCGCGTTATCCCGTGTTCTATGTGCTTCCCGTGTTATATATATCCTGTTTCGGTGAAGTGCGGGTCCTGTTCCCTTTAAGTGCAGAAGGTGGCGGGCGGCTCCAAGGGCAGTGGATACGGGTGATACGGGGTAGGCGATGAGGGACGAAGGGCTCATCGGTGACGTGAAGATCCTCTTCAGCGAGAGGGGGACCCTCAAGGGTAAGCCCTCGCTGGCGGAGGCGTTGCGAATACTCTTGGTGAAACCGGGGGTCCAAGCCCTCCTTTTTTACAGGTTCTACCATTTCCTCCACCGCAGGGGCATGAGGCTTATCCCCGAGATCCTCAGCCGCATAAACTACTTCCTGACTGGTGCGGAGATAGACCCGGCCGCGGAGATAGGCCCAGGCTGCCACATCTGGCACACGGCGGGGGTGACCATCGGCAGGGGCGTCAAGCTCGGCAGGAACGTATGGATACTCCACAACGTAACCCTGGGGGGAAGGGGAGCCTCCCCCTTCAACCTCGGGGAGGAAGGGTACCCGGAGATCGGTGACAACGTGATCCTATACACCGGGGTCACGGTTATCGGCAAGGTGAGGATAGGCGACAATGCGGTGGTGGGCGCTCATTCCCTGGTCACCAAGGATATCCCACCTGGCTGCCTGGCCGCAGGCATACCTGCCAGGGTGATAAAATCCCCTCCCACAAACGAAACGGACGCCGGGTGACCCTTACGCCACCCCACTTCCCGGGCCCGCTTTCCGCTTGCAGGCCTCGGCCAGTCGGTGGGCCTCCCGCTGTGGTTCCGGGAGCCGGAAGCCCCGGAGGCAGTCCATGACCACCCGGATACAGAACTCGAGGTCAGTCTTGTGTCCCACGGACACGTAAACGGGTTTTACCCCTTTGCGGGTGCGGAGCACGGCGCCCACCGTCCTGCCCTGGTAAAGAAGAGGCGTCCAGTCCCCCTTCTCGGGCCCCGGCTCCCCGTGCTCGCCCACCAGCCTCGACTTGGCGCAACCTATGGTCGGTATGCCCGTCACCACCCCTAGGTGGCATGCCAAACCGAAGAAACGGGGGTGGGCAAGTCCCTGGCCATCGGCGATGATTACGTCGGGCCTGCACCTCAGTCCCCCCAGTGCCTCCAGTAGGGCAGGCAATTCCCGGAAGGAAAGCAGGCCCGGCACGTAGGGGAAATCCACCGACTTGGCAGCCACCCTTTCCTCCACTACCCGCAAAGAGCGGTACTCCATGACCACCACCGCCGCCAGGGACAGCTTCCTATCCCCGAGGTAGGAGATGTCGGTGCCGGCCACCAGCCTTATCTCCTCCGGCGGAAATTCCCTGGCCTGGATGACCCGGCACTTGAGCCTTTCCTGCAGGGCCTTGGCCTGGGCCACGCTCATCCGTTGGGGACCCCGGCTCCTCTGGGTCTTACCCCTTCCTCGGGGAATGGGAAGTCCGGGAACCTCCGGATCCAGGGAAAAGGTCTCGACGGACATGGCCTGGGCCTCGAGGGTCATCCTTCTTCGTCGTGGCGGGGGTTATCCCTGACCACCTGGAGGGCCTTGGTGACCGCCACCGTGATATCCGCCTTGAACTGGTTCACCAGCTCGTTCACCTTGGTGTAGACATAACCTTTCCTGGTGACCACATACTTGGGGGGCAGATGGTTCAGGGCCAGCGCCTTTATGTCCATAAGACATCTCTCGCACTTGCAGACGTCCTCCCGGCGGGCAAGGATCTCCTCCATGGTGTTCTGCACCGCTTCCTCCATGTAGTTCTTGATCAGCACCTCGCACCTCCTCCTTCATCCCGCGGCCCCTATCTATCCTACAACCCTGCACGGCCAACGCGCCACGGAGCCCATCCCCTTCCGAAGATGTCGGTGCTGTATCGATGCTGTGTGATGCTGTGTCGGGGAGTGGTGGCGCCCGGCACTGGGTATGCTATAATCATTCACCGACTCGCTCACTCCTGACGCCGGCGACGGCCGGCGTCCGTTGAGACCGAAGGAGGCGACGATGCGGGACTATGAGCTCATGTACATCACCCGGCCGACCCTGCAACCGGAGCAGCAAGAGGCCCTCAAGGAAAGGGTTCTCAAGATAATCCAGGAAAAGGGAGGCGAGCTCAAGAAGGTCGACATCTGGGGCAAGAGGAAGCTCGGCTATCCCATCAAGAGGGAGACCGAGGGGTACTACGTGGTCATGGACTTCAGCGGCGACGAGGCCCTGGTGAACGAGATCGACCGGGTCCTCAAGATCACCGATGGCTTCCTGCGCTTCAAGATCCTCCGAACCGATCACAGGAAGAGATAGCGCGACTGTCAGCGGGGCCAGCCGGGGATCCCCATTCCCGCTTTCACGTGTCATCGGCCCCTCTTACAATGGTCCCGGAGGATAGGGCACTCGCGGCGAGGAGGTCGAGATGGCTGGACTGAACAGCGTGGTCCTCATAGGAAACTTGGCCCGGGACCCTGACTTGAGGTACACCCCCAGTGGGGTGCCGGTGTGCACCCTGAGGCTGGCCGTGAGCCGGAACTTCGCCAACCAGCAGGGCGAGGTGGAAACCGATTTCTTCAACGTGGTGGTGTGGAGGAACCAGGCAGAGAAGTGCGCCGAATATCTCACCAAAGGCAGGCAGGTGGCGGTCACGGGGCGGCTCCAGAGCAGGTCCTGGGAAACCCCCGATGGACAGCGTAGGAACACGGTGGAAATCGTGGCGGACCGAGTGGTATTCCTTGGTAGGCCGGACCGCAGGGATGAGGATATCTACGGCGCCCCCCCGGAGGGTTACGATGACGCAGACCTGGCCGAGGACCTGGAAGTAGGAGCCGATTTCCACGAGGAAGTGAGCTTCTGAGGACGGCGCGGATCCCCCCGCTAGGTCACACGGGGACAGGAAGTACGCTGAGAAACCCTGCCGGGTTGGCGGGTCGTGATTTGATGCCAACGTCGATACCGGGAAGGTGGTGAAGGTGGCGGTCAAGGAAACCTACGGGAAGAAGCCGAAGAAGAAGGTCTGTTACTTCTGCGCGGAGAAGATGGAGGACATCGACTACAAGGACGTCGAGCTCCTCAAGAGGTTCCTCTCCGAGAAGGGAAAGATAAGGCCGCGCAGGGTGACGGGAAACTGCGCCCAGCACCAGAAGAAGCTTTCCAAGGCCATAAAGAACGCCAGGGAGATGGCCCTGATACCCTACACCTCGAGGCAGGGTGAGATAAAGTAGCGGAGATGCGCCGTTTCCCGGGCCTCCCCGGGACATGGGAGAAGGAGGTTGGCCTTGAAGGTTATCCTGGTCGCCGACGTGAAGGGGCTCGGCTCCCGTGGTGACACGGTGGAGGTGAAGGACGGTTACGCCAACAACTACCTCATCCCCAAGGGTCTGGCGGTGAAGTATACCAAGGGAAGGGCGCGGGAGGCCCAGCAGATAGCTCGGGAGAAGATGGCCAAGGCGGAGCGGGAGCTCCGTAAGGCCGAGGAGGTTGCCCAGGCCATCTCCGGCAGGACCTTCGAGATCGGGGCCAAAGCGGGGGAGGAGGGCAAGCTTTTCGGCACCATAACCCCCAAGGACATAGCCGAGCTCATCCGCCGGGAGATGGACATCGAGGTGGACCGCAAGAAGATCCACCTGGAGGAGCCCATCAAGACCCTGGGCTTCCACGAGGCCCACTTGAAGTTACATCCCCAGGTGGAGGCGGTGATACACGTTAAGGTCGTTCCCGAGTGAGTCTGCCACCCACCCCCACCCACTCCCGCGGGAAAGGCGGGCAAGATGAAAGAAGGTTCTCCGTCCATTTCCACCTTCGACCGGCTTCCCCCGCATAGCCTGGAGGCGGAGGAATCGGTCATCGGTTCCCTGCTCCTCTCGCAGGAGGCGTTGATGGAGGTCTCCGACATCCTCAAGCCGGACGACTTCTACAAGGAGGCCAACGCCATAATCTACAGGACAGCTCTGGAGCTATACGCCGGGGGGGAACCGGTGGACCCCCTCACCGTCTCCGAGCGCCTGAGGGCAAAGGGGTTGCTGGAAAAGGCCGGTGACAGGCCCTACATCGTGCAGCTGGCCACCACGGTACCCACTCCCGCCAATGCCCGCCACTACGCCGAGATCGTGGCCCGTCTCGCCACATACCGCCGACTCATCGACGCGGCGGCCAGGGTGATGAAAAGGGGTTTCGAGGCTCCCGATGACCTCGACGCCGCCCTGGACGAGGCGGAGGACCTCATCTATTCCGTGGCCCAGCGAAAGCGGAGGGAAAGGGTAAAGCCCATCGAAGAACTCATGGAGAGGGCGTTCGAGGACCTGGAAAGGATAGCCACGGGCCAGGCCGATACCGGGCTCAAGACCGGCTTCGTGGACCTGGATAGGCTCATTGTGGGCATGCAACCCTCCGACCTCATCGTCATCGCCGCCCGTCCCTCCATGGGCAAGACCTCCCTGGCCCTGAACATCGCCGACTACGTGGCGGTGGAGGAGGGGGTGCCGGTGGCCATCTTCAGCCTGGAGATGAGCGCTCAGGAAGTGACCAAGCGCCTGCTTTGCTCCAGGGCCCGCATCAACGGGCAGCGCCTCAAGACGGGGGACCTGGATGATGAGGCCTGGCAGAGGCTCTCGGAAGCGGCGGGGGAACTCACCTCGGCCCAAATATTCATCGATGACACGGCAGATATGGGCATCATGGAGCTCCGTTCCAAGGTCAGGAGGCTGAAGGCCCTTCACGACATAGGCCTGGTCATCGTGGACTACCTGCAGCTCATGCGCTCGGACCGGCGCCTGGAGACCCGGGCCCAGGAGATAGCGGCCATATCCAGGGGCCTCAAGATCCTGGGCCGTGACTTCGACATCCCGGTGATCGCGGTCTCCCAACTTACCCGGGACCCGGAAAGGCACAACAGGAAGCCCATCCTATCTGACCTCCGGGAGTCGGGGGCCATCGAGCAGGATGCCGACATGATCATCTTTATCCACCGGGAGAGCGCCTACAACCGGGGGGATGAGGAGAGCAAGGGAAAGGCCGACATAATCGTGGCCAAGAACCGCAATGGCCCCACAGACAGCATCACCCTTTCCTTCCAGGATCAATACGCCCGCTTCTTCAACCTCTCCACCAGGAAAGCCTGAGGGCGCTGGGGCCACGAGGGTTGGGGTTCCTCGCGGCTCTCTCTAGCCAAGTCACCGGGCACGCCTCCGGCCGGTTGCCTTGCCGGATCCCCGAATCTATATTAGAGATGTTTCATCGTGATCTTGGATGGGGTGATAACATGCGGGAAGAAGCCAGTGGTTACCTGGGCGTGGACGTGGGTTCGGTCAGCACTAACCTGGTCTTCCTGGACGAATCCGGGGAGGTGCTGGCCTCCGTTTACCGCCGTACCCGCGGGCAACCCATCCGGGCCGTCCAGGAAGGTCTGAGGGAGCTGGGAGAACAGCTTCCCTCCAGGGTGGAGGTCCTCGGCGCCGGCACCACCGGTAG
>JAPWVA010000062.1 GCA_028275245.1 Actinomycetota bacterium | reverse complement strand
TCGGCATATCTCGTAGAGGGCGGCGTTGGGCCTCAGGTAGGCATGGGCCACGTGCAGATGCATTCCCGGTCGGACGAACCGCTCCACCGCTGAGCGGAGGTCCATAACCTTGTCCTCATCCGGCTCCAGGGCTGAGACCCTTTCCTTGTCCAGCGCCCTTTCCCAGATATTCCCATTCATCTCCTCCCTCCCCACATCCTTGAAAGGCTCTCTTCTCACAGTATGAAGGGAGCGCGCCGGTTCTCCTGGGAGATGGCCTGGATTCTGGTATACTATAGCACACGTCGGCCTGGCTTCTCGGACCCGCAGGAGGGAGGAGATGTTCAAGAAGCTCTTCACGCCCATCAAGATCCGCGACCTGGAGATCCGCAACCGTATAGTCATGACCGCCATGCACCTTAACTACACCCCCGATGGAAAGGTGAACGATCGCCTCATCGCCTTCTACCAGGAGAGAGCGGCAGGAGGCGCCGGTCTGATCATCGTGGGCGGGTGCATCATCGACGATTATGCCGGGGCTACCTGGATGGTGGACATAAGAGACGATTCCCTCGTCGAGGGCCACGCCGCCCTGGTGAGGGCGATAAAGAAGCACGGGGCCGCCGTGGCTTGCCAACTCTACCACGCCGGCCGCTACGCCCATTCCATCTCCATCGGTGGGCGGCAAGCCAGGGCTCCCTCGGCGGTCCGCTCCCGCTTCACGGGTGAGGAACCCCACGCCATGACCAAGGATGAGATCCAGGAGACCATAGAGAACTACGCCAGGGCGGCGCTTAGGGCCAAGAGGGCTGGCTATGACCTGGTGGAGATCCTGGCCAGCGCCGGTTACCTGATCAATCAGTTCCTCTCCCCTGTGACCAACCTGCGGGACGACGAGTACGGAGGTTCCCTAGAAAACCGCATGCGCTTCGGCCTGGAGGTGGTGGAGGCGGTGAGGAAGGCGGTGGGTCCGGATTACCCCGTCATGATGCGAGTGTCCGGCCATGATTACATGGAGGGGGGCAACACCAACCGTGAGAATGCCCTCTTCGCGGCCGAGGCAGTGAGGCACGGGGTGGACCTGGTCAATGTTACCGGGGGTTGGCACGAGACCCGTGTGCCCCAGCTACCCATGTCCGTGCCCCGGGCCGGCCTGGTCTACCTGGCCGCCGGGGTGAAGAGGCTCACCGAGGCCCCAGTCATCGCCTGCAACCGCATCAACGACCCGCTGGTGGCCGACGAGGTGCTGCGCCTTGGCCTGGCCGACATGGTGGGCATGGCCCGTGCCCTCATCGCCGACCCCTACATGCCTATCAAAGCCAGGGAGGGCAGGCTGGAGGAGATAACCCACTGTATAGCCTGCAACCAAGGGTGTTTCGACAACGTGTTCTACCTGCAACCGGTCACCTGCACCTTGAACCCCAGGGCGGGACGGGAGCTGGAGCTGGAGGAAAAGCCAGCGGAAAGACCCCGCCGGATCGCCGTGGTGGGTGGAGGCCCGGGCGGGATGAAGGTCGCCATCACCGCAGCCCGGCGAGGCCATCAGGTCACCCTCTACGAGCGCACCCCCATGCTGGGTGGGCAACTCAACCTGGCGGCGGTGCCCCCTGGCCGGGAGGAGTTCTGGACCGCAGTGGACGACCTGGACACCCAGTTGGACGCCGCTGGGGTGGAGGTATTGCTGGAGACGGAGGCTGACGCCGAGACCTTGTTGGCCGAGGGCTACGAAGCGGTGGTGGTGGCCACCGGGGCCAACCAGGTGGTCCCCAATATACCCGGCATCGATAAGCCCCACGTGCTCATGGCTTGGGACGTGCTGAGCGGCGACTCCGACCCCGAGGGCAAGGAAGTGGTGGTCATCGGGGGAGGTGCCGTGGGCTCCGAGACGGCCATGTACGTGGCCAGCATCGGCACCATATCCCCCGAGACCCTGCACTTCTTGCTCATGAACCGGGGGGAGGACATCGAGACCCTCAAGGAGCTCTGTACCCGGGGCACCAAGAAAGTCACCGTGGTGGAGATGATGGACAAGGTGTGCCGCGACGTGGGGCTCTCCACCCGCTGGAGCCTGCTCCAGGACATGCGCAACCTGGGCATCGAGATCAAGCGGAATGCCAAGGCCAAGCGCATCGAGGATGACCGGGTGGTGGTGGAGGTGGAAGGCCGGGAGGAGTCCATCCCCGCCGACACGGTCATCATCGCCGTGGGGTCCTGCCCAGAGCAAAGGCTCTACGAGGAGCTCAAGCGGACGGGGATGGAGGTTCACCTGGTGGGGGATGCGAAGGAGGCCCGCAAGGCCATCGACGCCATCCGGGAGGGGTACGAGCTCGGCCTCTCCCTGTGAGGCCGGGGCCGGAAAGGCCGTTCTTCCCTCCCAAGCCCACGACCACGGAGACCGCCGGCGGCCGGTTTTTCCCGTTCCGCGGCCATCGGCGGTCTCCCGGGGATACCGGTGAGGGCCTTACCCCTCCTTGCGGTAGCCGTAAGCCTCCAGAGTCCTCCTGGCTATCTTGACGATCTCCTCTATGAGGGCGTCCATCTGGAAGCCGTGATCCACCACGGTCTGGAGCATCTCCTTCTGTCTATCGCTCACTGGGCCCACCTTACCCGCCGCCACCGTGTGGGCGTAGCTGATCATCACCGTGAGGGGCGTGCGTAGGTCGTGGGACATGGCCGCCCGTATCTTCTCCAGTGCCTCTAGAGCCTCGTTCATGTCTCCTGCTGCGCCTCCAGACCTTACCGTTTCCCTCCCCGCGGCCTCCCGGCGGGGCGGCAAGGAGGAGATTATCTCCCTTATCCTGGTCTGCAGGTCCGACACGTCCCTCACCTTGTCCAGGAAGGCGTCCACGAAGGGCTCGCAACGCCTCCGGTCCTCCTCTGCTATGGTAGCTGACAGGGCTACCAAGGGAATATCTCGCAGCTCCTCCATGGAACGGAGGCTCTTCACCACTTCGCAGCCGTCCCTCTCCTGCAAGCGCAGATCCACCACCACCAGGTCCGGCGCCACCTCCCGGGCCAACCTCAGCCCCTCGTCGGGGTCCCCGGTGGCGATGACCTCCATGTCCTCCCCCTCGAGGAGGTCGGAGAACACCCGGCGGGCCATCTCGCTGTCATCGATGTAGAGGACCCTTTTCTTGCCCATGTCACCTCCCGCACATCTCTGCTCCCAATTCATCTTCGGAAAAAATTCGCCCGGCTTGAAGGTGGATCTGCCCTTTGCGTAAGGGAACCCTTCCGGGCACACGGAACGACTGAAGCCGAGAGCGAGAGGTCCCCTCCCGGAAAGTCACGGCACCTCCACCCCGTGCCCCGGCCGCCCTTCCATGCCCACCCAGGGATCCCCACGTCCGCCGAGTGACGGTACGCGCTACACCACCCCATGCCCTGCCCGACCTTCCATGCTCTATAATTCCAGCAGGAAAGGTTCCGTCAGGAAACGTGGGACTACCCCCGTCCCGGTCGATGCCTTTGGGTTCAGGCACGGGGTGCGCTGGCCGGGAGGGTGGATCAAGGTACCGGAAAGGGTGAGGGCCTTGCAGATCGTCACGTTCACAGACTACTCCTTCGGCAGCAACACCTACCTGGTGATCAACGAGGAGGAGAAGAAGGCGGTCCTGGTGGACGCGGGGGTGCCCGCTTCCCAGGTCCTGGACTTCCTCAAGAAGAACGGCCTGGAGCTGGAGGCGGTCCTCCTCACTCACGGCCACCCGGACCACCTGCTGGGCCTGAAGGAGATCGTGGAGGCCACCGGGGCGGAGGCGTACATGCACCCGGCGGACATCGCCCTCATAAAGAACATCCCACCCCTGTTCCTGCGCATGCTGGGCCTGGAGAGCCTGGAGATACCGGAGGAGATCAGGGAGGTGGAGGAAGGTCAGCTGCTGCGGCTGGCGGGGTTGGAGTTCCGTGTCCTCCATACCCCGGGACACTCCGAGGGGAGCGTCTGTTACCTGGTGGACGGCGCCCTCTTCGCAGGGGACCTCATCTTCCGGGGCTCGGTGGGTCGCACCGATTTCCCTGGGGGGTCCATGAGAACCCTGGTGCAATCGGTGAAGGAAAAGGTCTTCACCCTCCCTGGCGACACCAGGATATACCCCGGGCACCTGGACTCCACCGTGGTGGGCTGGGAGAAGAAGACCAATCCCTTCCTTTTGGGGATATGACCTCTCGGTGAAACGGCCTACCGGGAAAACGGCCTCACGGGGGAACCACCCCAACGGGATTTCCCGGGCGAAAGACCCGAACGACGCCGCCGGCACCATACCGCCGGCACTATGAAAATCGGCACCGGTGCGGGAATCGCAGCAAGGTAGAGCAAGCTCGACGTGGATCCGCAGCGAGGTCACGGCCCCGCTCTGGGGCCGGCTTCAGCTGCCAGCGCCGACCTTGAAGGGGACATGAGCGACAGGGCCGCGGGCGGCGAGAGGGAGAAGATTAGGCGTAGGGCCATCCTGGCCCTGGCGACCGTGCTCTTCATCCTTTTGGCGGCAGGGCCCCTGGGCTACATGCTCCTGGAGGACATGTCCTTCGCCGACGCCTTCTACATGACGGTCATCACCGTTTTCACCGTGGGCTTCCGGGAGGTAAAGGAGTTGGGCCCGGGGGGCAGGGCCCTTACCATCTCCATCATCATCTTTGGGGTGAGTTCCCTTTTCTTCCTCATATCCACCCTCATCGAGTACACTTTCCTGGAGGTCCTGGGAGAGACGCTGGGGAGGAGGAGGATGGATCTCAGGATCAGGAGGCTTTCCGGCCACATCGTGGTCTGCGGCTTCGGCAGGGTGGGGGAGGTGGTGAGTGAGACCCTGGACCAAGCGGGGGCCGACTTCGTCATCGTGGAGCAAGACCCCCAGCGCCACGCCGAGGCCCTGGAAAAGGGCTACCTGGCGGTGCTGGGAGACGCCACCCTCTCGGCGACCTTGGAGGAGGCAGGGGTGAAGAGGGCCAGGGGCCTGGTTTGCGCACTGGACAGCGACGCCAACAACCTGCTCGCCTCCCTCACTGCCCGCTTCCTCAACCGTGACCTGGTCATCGTGGCCCGTTGCGTAAGCCCGGAATCGGTGGAGAAGATGCGTTACGCCGGAGCGAACAAGGTCATATCCCCCTATACCCTGAGCGGCAAGAGGATGGCCAATTTCCTGCTCAAACCGGGCGTGTGCGACTACCTGGACCTGGTGACCCAGGGTGGGGAGATCGAGTACCGGATGGAGGAGCTCTTGGTGGAGGAGGGATCGGCCCTGGCGGGCAGGAGCATAGGGGAGATGGACGTGAAGGCCAGGACGGGCGCCCTCATAGTGGCGGTGCGCAAGGCCCGAGATGGGAGCTTCAACACCAACCCCGACCGGGACACCATGCTGGAGGCGGGGGACCTAGTGATAGCCTTGGGGAGGGAGAAAGACCTGTACCTGCTGGAGAAGATGGCCGGTTCCGCTTGAGTTTCCTTTTCGCGCCGGGAAGTCCAGGTCCCGGGGCCCTCAATCCCCGGGCAACGTCACCAAACTCGCTCCCGTCACCTGCACGGCACCCACCCCGTTCACCGCCACCGCCACCCAGGCCCCCCGTAGGCCGTCCTCCAAGGGGATCTCGCTACCGAAGGTACGCACCGGCTGATCGCCCGACAACTCACCCACCCTCACCCTGCGGGGCCCCTGGGGATAGAAGAGGAACAGGTCCAGATATGCCTCCCCGCTCACCAGCTTAGAGCCCGCCGACAGCTCCACCCGAAGGGCTCCCTGCTCCGGCAAGCCGGAGACGCCCTGGCCCACACCCCATGTCCCTCCCCCGTCGGATGTGAGCTCCAGGTAACGCCCGCCGGGAAGTCCCTTCACGCCAAGCCGGTCACCCTCTCCCCGCTCCCCGAAGGGAAGCCACCCATCCAGACCCTGCTCGAAGGAGGCGTTGAACAGCGATTCCTCCCCCGCGACCAGCACGGGGGCCTTGCCGACCTCCAGGGTGAGGTCATCGAACCACGCCTTGCCCCTACCGAAGAAGCCCACCTCCACCTCCAGCCGGTCCGCCTCGGGGGGGACGGCGGCCTCCAGGGATACTTCCTCCCAGTGGGCTATGGACCCGTCTCTCACCTGGTAAACCTCCATCAGGGGCACCGTTTCCTCATTCTCGACCAGGCGGAGAGCCCGCAGCAGCAGGTAGGCGCCACCACGCTCCACCTCGGCGAGCACATATCCGCGCAGGGTCACCCCCTCTCCCCGAGGAAAACCAAGCGAAGAGAAGACCCATCCCGAGGGCCCTGAGGAATCCGCCTCCCCCGCCACTGCGCCGCTGGCGGTCCCCCGCCGCTTCACCTTCTCGTCCCGGAAAACCACCGACGAACCCCTCACCCTGGGGGACCAACCCCAGGCCTGCTCCCTGGTCCCTACTTCGAAACCGTAGTTGGGGATGAGGTTTCCCCGCGGCTCCCCCTCACCATCATCCTCCTCTTCGTGGGAATACTCGTCGGCGTGGTCTTGGGAGTACTCACCCTCCCCGTGCTCCCCTGCATGGGCATGGACATGGGCTCCCTCTGGGGGCATCCCGGTCACCACTTTCCACTGCACCATGAGCTGCAGGGGAACAGTGACGAGGAACAGGACGATGACCAGGGCCACCCCTTTCCTTCCCATCCAGTCATGCCTCCCTGATCTGCTCCATCCCCGGGACGGCTGGAAACAGTAACCCGCCAAGGCTCCTCGGTAAGGACAGTAACCACCAAGGCTCCTCGGTAAGATTATCCATCAGAAGGCCTCGCACGGGCCACCTTCCCCGCCATCCATCACAGAAACCCGGCTTGGCCGCCATCCTCGTGCAAGGTCGCCTCCCAAAAGGCTACCTCCACCCCAAGTCTCGGCGAGCTGCCAGGATCCTTGAGACGGCCCACAGCCCAACCCTCGAGCAGCCCTGGTTCTTCACCGCTGTGAAACGTCCTGGG
>JAPWVA010000061.1 GCA_028275245.1 Actinomycetota bacterium | reverse complement strand
TCATACTTACCAGTTCATACTTTTTATTAGTCGTTCTCCCAGCACGGTGCAGAAATGGAGGGAAAACCGGTTTTTCTCCCAGCACGGTGCAGAAATGGAGGGAAAACCGGTTTTTCCTCGCACCCGTTCACCTTCCTGGGGAAGCCAGCCAGCCGTCTCCACGCCAGGGAAGGACGGCATCGCGAGGTAAGTGTGCGCGGTATGGGGGGCGCAGGGGAAGAGATCTCGGCGGTGGTGGTCCATCCCCCGTGGCGGCGTTTGACTCGAGTTCGCACTGGTAACCGGAAGGGTTTAGTATTAACTCGACGGCTGCGGGATACTTTTGGGACATTTGCGGAGGTGAACATGTCGGGGAAGGGCGAGGCCAGAAAGAACCTGAGACTCCTCAGGAAGAGGTGGGACGAGTATATCTACTACCTCGGCCAGCTGGCATACAAGGCGCTACAGGCCGGGAATATCGATGATGAGGAGATGAGAGCTGCTTACGAAACCCTGGTGGAGATCGAGAGGCTCATGGGTTACTGGGAGGGCGTGCTGGCCGCACCCCCGACGGTTTCCCCAGCGCCGGCGGGGGTGGTCCGTTGTCCAGGTTGCGGGACCATCCTCCCCCCTGGAGCCCTGCATTGCTCCGTTTGCGGTGCCCGGACCGGAGGAGAGGGCGTCGCAGGGAGTCCTCCCCCGCGGGAAGTCTCACCGCCGGTGCCTCCGGCGGCCATGCCCGCTCCAACCCCGGTCACGGCGGTCATGAACTGCCCGCGCTGTTCCACGGTCCTGGAGCCCGACGCCCGTTTCTGCCCTCGCTGCGGAAATCCCGTTTCCACCGGTACAGTCACCAGTGAGCCCCCCGGCCTTACTGCCCCGGAGCCGGAGCCGGAACCGAGGTCCCAACCCATGTCAGGAGTGGAGACCCAGACGGTGAGTCCCGGCGACACCGTGGCGGAAGGAAGGGCCGGGGAAGGTAGCGGCACCATCCCCGCGACTCAAGCTGGCGGGGCGACCACCCTGCCAGCCAGCGGAGCGTTGAAGTGCCCTTCCTGCGGGAGCGAGGTGGAGGAACCGGGTGCCCGCTTCTGCCCCCACTGCGGGACCGGGTTGGGTTGAAGGCGGCGGGAGGCACTGAGAGCACCGGGTTTTCCCCGCCCGGCGGGGCAACCGGGACAGGGAGCGGGAGGGATGGGGCTTTGGCCCTGGAGCTTATCGCCCTTGCAGGGGAGAGGTTCCCATCTCGTTCCGCTGAGGAGGGCAAAAGGAAGGATGATCCAGGTATATACGGGCGACGGCAAGGGAAAGACGACGGCGGCCCTGGGGCAGGGCTTGAGGGCCCTGGGCCACGGCATGAAGGTGTTCATGATCCAGTTCATGAAGGGAAGGACCTACGGGGAACTGGTGGCTTGCCGTGAGTTTCTCCCCGGCTTCACCATCGTGATGGCGGGTAGGGACTCCTTCGTGATGAAGGGGGCACCGGAGGAGGAGGACGTACGCTTGGCCAGGGAAGGACTGGAGCTGGCCAAGAAGGTGGTCAGGGAGGGGAAGCATCAGATGCTCATCCTAGACGAGATAAACGTGGCCCTCGACTACGGCTTGCTTCCCCTGGACGAGGTGCTGGAATTCCTGAGCTCCGTTCCCCCGGAGATGGAAGTGGTCTGCACGGGCAGGTACGCCCCCCCGGAGCTGGTGGAGCTGGCGGACATGGTAAGCGAGATCAGGGAGGTGAAGCACCACTACAGGAAGGGCGTGGCCATGCGCAAGGGAATCGAGTACTGAGAAGTCGGGGTCGGGGGATCCCGGCGCCCTCTAAAGCGTCGTTGTCTGACTTTGAGTTCGCTGTGGCGGGGGCTCGCTTGGGAAAGTTCGCCCGAAAGTTGAGGAACTGGCGAGGGCGTGAATGGTGGCGCCGAGGGGTCGGGGTGCCGGGACCCGAGCTAGTCCTCCGGAGGCCGTCGATCCCCGGAGGCGGGGTAGAGGGGAGGGTCGGTATAGGGTTAACCCCGTTTCCGTCGGTAAACACACGGGCCTTCGCGGGATGGGCCCTTCAGTGGTCCGCGGCAGGTAGGTCTATGGAGGGGGAGATGGACAAGGAAAGCTGGTTGAGGGACTGTTACTCGGGAAGGCCCTTGCGCGAAGACGTGATCTTCACCACCCTTTCCGGCGGGGAGCAGGATCCCCTTTACACCCCCGAGGACCTGCCCGGATTCGATTACCAGCACGAGCTGGGCTACCCGGGCCTATATCCCTTCACCCGGGGCATCCACCCCACCATGTACCGGGGCAAGCTCTGGACCATGCGGCAGTTCGCCGGTTACGGAACGGCGGAGGACACCAACCGGCGCTACAAGTTCCTTTTGGAAAGGGGCCAGACGGGCCTCTCGGTGGCCTTCGACATGCCTACCATCATGGGCCGGGATTCCGATGATCCCCTCTCCGAGGGGGAGGTGGGGCGTTGTGGCGTGGCCATCGATTCCCTGCGGGACATGGAGATCCTCTTCGAGGGGATTCCCCTCAAGGACATCACTACTTCTATGACCATCAACGGGCCCGCCGCGGTTCTTTTGGCCTTTTACCTGTGCGTGGGCGAAAAGCAGGGCGTTTCCTTCCGGGAGCTGGGAGGGACCATCCAGAACGACATACTCAAGGAATACATAGCCCAGAAATCCTGGATCTTCCCGCCCCGCCCCTCCATGCGCCTCATCACCGACATCATGGCCTTCTGCTCACGGGAGGTGCCCCGCTGGAACACCATCAGCATAAGCGGTTACCACATCCGGGAGGCCGGTTCCACCGCCGTCCAGGAGTTGGCCTTCACCCTAGCCGATGGCTTTGCCTACGTTGAGGCGGGAATCGCGGCGGGGTTGGACGTGGATGAGTTCGCACCCCGCCTCTCCTTCTTCTTCAACTGTCACATGGACTTCTTCGAGGAGGTGGCCAAGTTCCGGGCGGCGCGACGCCTATGGGCCAGGTACATGCGGGAGAAGTACGGGGCCAAGGATCCCCGCTCCTGGATGATGAGGTTCCATACCCAGACCGCCGGCTGCTCCCTCACCGCCCAGCAGCCTGAGAACAACATCGTGCGCACCGCACTGGAGGCACTAGCGGCGGTTCTGGGTGGGACCCAGAGTTTGCACACTAACTCCATGGACGAGACCTGGGCACTGCCCACCGAGAAGGCGGTGCAGATAGCCCTCAGGACCCAGCAGGTGATCGCCTATGAGTCGGGGGTGGCCCACGTCATCGATCCCCTGGGCGGTTCTTACTATGTGGAACACCTCACCAGGAGGATGGAGGAAGGGGCCGAGGAGTACCTGCGCAGGATAGAGGAGCTGGGAGGGGTGCTGGCCGCCATCGAACAGGGTTTCTTCCAGAGGGAGATCGCCGACGCGGCCTACCGCTATCAGAAGGAGATCGAGGAGGGGAGGAGGGTGGTGGTGGGGGTGAACCGCTTCCGGGACCCCGACGAGAGGCTGGAGATAGAGATAATGCGCATTGACCCCGCAGTGGAGAAAAGACAGAGGGAGAGGCTGGCTCGACTGCGGGCCGAGAGAAGCAACGCAGAGGTGGAGAGAAGGCTCAAGGAACTGAAGGAGGGCGCCCGGGGGGACGCCAACCTCATGCCCCTCATCATCAACTGCTCCCGGGCTTATTGTACGGAAGGGGAGATCGTCGGGGCCCTTAAGGAGGTCTTCGGTACCTACCGGGAGCCCGTCATCTTCTGAGGGGGCATGGGGAGCAAGGATTGTCTGACCCTCGACGGTCCCGGGCGTCCCCGGCAAAGGTCTGCTAATGGGCCGGGGAGATAGCAGGACGGAGGGCGAGTTGGAAGGGAAGAGGTTCCGCATCCTCATCGCCAAGCCGGGGCTCGATGGTCATGACCGAGGGGCCAAGGTGGTGGCCCGCGGGCTCGCGGAGGCCGGTTTCGAGGTAATTTACACAGGCCTGCACCAGACAGCGGAACAGATAGTTGAGGCGGCCATCCAGGAGGACGTGGACGCGGTGGGGTTGTCCATCCTCTCCGGGGCCCACATGACCTACTTCCCCAAGGTGCTTCAGATCCTCAGGGAAAGGGGTGCCGGGGACATAATGGTCTTCGGCGGGGGCATCATCCCTCGGGAGGACGCGGAGGAGCTAAAGCGCATGGGGGTTGCCGAGATCTTCGGCCCCGGCACGCCCATAGCGGATATAGTGTCCTTCTTGCACAAGAGGCTGAGTTGAGGCCCACCGCGAGCTCCTTCGCCACTGTGAGCTATCTCAATCCCGTCTCAGGTCCGAGCTGTGCCTCGCCCTTCCTGCCGGCGGGTAGCGGGCGCGATGAGGCCTTTGCCGGGATCAACGAAATAAAACGCGGGGATTATCCATCTTGCTTGAAAGAGAAAATCCCGTTCGAATATAATAGGTTGGCCTCTGATAGGTTTCCTCCCCAGGCCAGTGGACGTAGAAGTGATGGCAGGGACTTCAGAGTAAGAGATGGAGCGGGGTAATCATGAGCACTGAAGAAATCTCCTTCATCGAGAAGTACGACCTTCTCGGCTGCATCCAGTGTGGCAGGTGTACCGGCGGTTGCCCGGTATCCATGAGGACCAACCTCAATGTGAGACGCTTCATGTACGACACCCAGAACGAGGAGAGGCTGGAGGAGCTCTCCCAGCGGCCGGAGATCTGGGACTGCACCACCTGCTATACCTGCGCCGCCCGCTGCCCCAAGGGCCTCGAGCCCCTGGAGGTCCTCATCGGCCTGCGCAGCCTGCAGATAGAGGAGGGTAGGGTGCAGCCCACCGTCAGGGATGCCCTGGAATCCATCTTCAAGGATGGGAATCCTTGGGGTTCCCCCCGGGCCAAGAGGATGGACTGGATAGGTGATTTGGACGTGAAGGTCCTGGAGCCCGAGGCGGAGGAAACCACAGACGTGCTCCTGTTCGTCTGCTGCACCGACGCCTATGACCCCCGGGTCATGAAGGTGGCCCAGTCCCTGGTCAAGGTGTTCCAGGCGGCAGGGGTGGATTTCGGCATCATGGGGGAGGATGAGAGCTGCTGCGGCAGCGAGGTGCGCCGCCTGGGCGAAGAAGGCCTGTTCGAGATGTGCGACGAGGAGAACGTGGAGCTCCTCAACTCCTTCAACGTGAACCGCGTCGTCACCATCAGCCCCCACTGCTACAACACCCTCAAGAAGGAGTACCACGGACTGCGCCATCCCGTCCTCCACTACACCGAGCTCGTGGCACAGCTGCTGGAGGACGGGAAGCTGACGCTGAGCAAGGAGATCAACAAGGTGGTCACCTACCATGACCCCTGCTTTTTGGGCAAGCAGAACTCCATCTACGACGAGCCCCGCTACATCATCACCCGCATACCCGGGGTGGAGTTCCGGGAGTTCGACCGTTGCCGCGAGAGGAGCCTATGCTGCGAGGGCGGCGGCGGGAAGATGTGGGTGGAAAGCGAGTCCAAGGCGGAAAGGCTGGCCGAGGTCCGGGTCACCGACGCCAAGGATATGGGCGCCGAGGTGATCGCCGTAGCCTGCCCCTTCTGCCTCCTCACCCTGGAGGACGCCACCAAGGTGAGGGGAATCGAGGAGGAGATGAGGGTGGCAGATATCCTAGAGTTGCTGGCCGAGGCCCTGTGATCAGGGCCTTTTTCTTAGGCCTGTCCTCGCAGGTTCGGGAAGGCGGAGGTTGGATCTCAGGAAGAGGTGAAGAGAGCATGAACATGATCGTGTGCGTGAAAAGGGTTCCGGACACAGCGGAATCCGAGGTTCACATCGACGCCTCGGGCCGGGACATCGACAAGAGCAGGTTGTCCTTCGGCATCAACGAGTGCGACAACTATGCCGTGGAGGAGGCCATCCAGATCAAGGAGAAGATGGGTGGCAAGGTGACGGTGATAAGCTTGGGCGGCAAGGAGAATGACGAGGTAATCCGCATGGCGCTGGCCAAGGGCGGAGATGACGCCATTCGCCTGGACGACCCGGCCTTCGCCGGCTCCGACGGTTTCGCGGTGGCTAAAGCCCTGGCTGCCGCCATCAAGGACCTGGAGTACGACATCGTCTTCACCGGTGCCCTGGCCGACGATGACGGTTATGCGGTGGTGCCGGTGGCCCTGGCCGAGCTGCTAGGCGTGCCCCACGCCACCTACGTCAAGGACCTGGAGATCCTGGAGGACGGCAAGAAGGCCAGGGTGGGCCGGGAGCTGGAAGGCGGGCTCATGGAGTACCTGGAGATTGAACTCCCCTGCGTGTTGGGTATTCAGACGGGCATCAACGAACCCCGCTACGCTTCCTTCAAGGGTATAAAGCAGGCGGCCAAGAAGGAGATCGTGGTGAAGAGCGCGGCCGACCTGGGGCTCGATCCCTCGGAAGTGGGAGAGGCGGGCTCCTGGGCGGTTCTCGAGAAGTTCTCCGTCCCCGAGGTCGGGGAGATGGCGGAGATCCTAGAAGGTGATCCGGAGGAAACGGCGGCCAAGCTGGCCCAGATCCTGAAGGAGAAGGGGTTGATCTAAATGAAGGACATCTTCGTGTTGATGGAGCACCGTCGCGGGGAACTGCGCGACGTATCCCTGGAGATGCTTTGCGGCGCCGCCCAGCTGGGCGGAAATGTGGTGGCGGTACTTCTAGGCAAGGGTGTGGACTCCTTCGCCGAGAAAGCGGCGGGGTACGCCGACAAGGTCCTCTACGTGGACGACCCCATGTTTGAGAACTACAACTCGGAGGCGTACCAGAAGGCCCTATCTGCCCTCATCAAGGAAAACCAGCCTGGCCTGGTGCTCATCGGCAACACGGCCCAAGGCGTGGACCTGGCCCCGGCGCTGGCGGTGGATCTGGGTGCCCCACTGGTGACCGACATCATCGCCCTGGAGATGGAAGGCGAAAAGCCCAAGCCTACGCGCCAGTTCTACGGCGGCAAGCTGAACGCACACATGACCCTCAAGGACGCCGACATGTACA
>JAPWVA010000060.1 GCA_028275245.1 Actinomycetota bacterium | reverse complement strand
GATTATAATTTTCGAGGCGGCGGAGGCCGGGGCGAGCAGGATGGCGGAAACCGCGTCGCTTCCCCACGGGAGCCCGGACATGGGGAAGAAGTCGGGCTTTCAACCGTACCGAAAGGGCGGGGATGGGTCGCCATTCCCAGAGGTCCGAAAAGGAATGGAAAAAGGAGGAAAAATGGCCCACTACCACCGGCAGGAAAGGGGATGGGATGAATTCGGCTTCAACTGGCCATATGCCGAGGGCCTCCGGAGGCTCCGGGAAGAGGTCCTCTCCCGAGAGGACTTCGACCCAGCAGTGCTCTGGATCTGGGGCACCATGCAGGCGAGGGCAGTGGTGCGCATCCTGGAGGAATGCGAGGCAAGCCTGGGAGAGCAGGGACAGGCAGCGGTGGCCAGGGCCCTGGTGGACGTGGGAAGGGAAATAGGCAGACAGATAGCGGAAGGCGTTGAGGTCCCCGAGGGGCTATCCGAGGCGGAGCTGGCCAGCTTTTGCGCCACCGTCATCAACTGCATCGTCTACGCCTCTCTGGAAAGGCCCAGCATAGATGCGGAGGACCGGGTCAGCTTCGAGATATTGTGGTGCCCCCACCAGGACGTCTACACAGCCTTCGACTGCCGCGTGCAACGTTACCTGGTACAGGGAATGCTGGAGGCCCTGGAGGAAAGGGGGCTACTGGGGGATTGGCAGGTGCGCTTCACCAGCACCATCCCCGCGGGAGCCCTCACCTGCCGGTTCGAGCTTTACCGGGCTCCCAAGGAAGGAGGATCCGACTGGGAGGAATACACGAGAGCACTGGAAAGGAAGGCGCTGGAAATAGCTTCCAAGAAAGGAAAGCGAGGGGAGTGAGGGACAGGAGGTTATCGCCATGACCAAGGGGATGGAAAAGGGGCTTGTATCCCGTCTTGTCGTCCGCGGTGAGTCCCGGATGGTCCTACTGGTGATGGACGGCCTAGGGGGCCTTCCCCATCCGGAGACGGGTCTCACCGAGCTGGAGACCGCCAGGACCCCCCACCTCGACGACCTGGCCGGGAAGTCCCTCTGCGGCCTAGTCCACGCCGTGGGCCCTGGCATCACTCCGGGCTCCGGGCCAGGCCACCTGGCCCTCTTCGGCTATGACCCCCTGGAGTGGGACGTGGGTAGGGGAGTGCTCTCCGCCGTGGGGGTGGGCATGGAACTCACCCCTGACGACCTGGCCGCCCGGGTCAACTTCTGCACGGTGGAGAACGGGGTCATCGTCGACAGGCGGGCGGGCAGGATATCCACCGAGGAGAACGCCAGGCTCTGCCGCAAGCTCTCATCCATCCGCATCGAGGGAGCGGAGGTGGAGATAAGGCCGGAGAAGGAACACCGGGCGGCCCTGGTCTTCCGTGGCCCCCGCCTCTCCCCCTTCATCACCGACACCGATCCCCAGCGCACGGGGCTCCCTCCCCTGCAATGCCAGCCCCTGCCGGAGGGGGGAGAGGAGGCGGTGCACACGGCGGATCTGGTCAACGAGTACCTGCGCCGGGCAGCGGAGGTGCTTTCCGACGAGCATCCCGCCAACATGATCATCACCCGTGGTTTCTCCAAGATGCCCGACCTGCCGACCTTGGACCGGCTGTACGGGCTGAGGGCCGCGGCCATAGCCACCTATCCCATGTACAGGGCCCTGGCCAAGCTGGTGGGCATGGAGATATTGGAGACCGGCCCCACCATCTCCGAGCAGGTGGAATGCCTGGAGAAGAACTGGGGCGACTACGATTATTTCTTCCTGCACTACAAGCACACCGACAGCCGGGGAGAAGACGGAGACTTCCAGGCCAAGGTACGCTGCATCGAGGAGGTCGACGCCGTCATCCCCCGCATCCTCGCCCTGCGGCCGGACGTGCTGGTGGTCACCGGGGACCACTCCACGCCCTCCTTGCTCAAGGCCCATAGCTGGCACCCCTCTCCCATCCTCTTCCACTCCCGCTGGGAGAGGAGGGACGAGGTGAGGTCCTTCGGTGAGACGGCCTGCGCCAGGGGCGGCCTGGGCATATTCCCCGCCCGGCACCTGATGGCCATGATGCTCGCCGCCTCCCTTCGCCTGGGAAAATACGGGGCCTAACGGTCGGGGGCTTACCGCGGCCCTGATCCGCCGGAGGCGGGCCGCGGCATCACCCGGGAGCGGTATGGGGCCGACATGCACCGGGTGAGCGGCGCCTTACGCCGGGGTGCTGACCTGGGTGCGGGACTTCCACGGGGTCGCGTGCCGCCCACTCAGGACGGGGCCGGTGCAATCCCGCCGGGCGCACCCGGAGGACGGGAAGACGGCCAGACTCCCCCATGTGCCGGACCTGCCTGGGTAAAAGGGAGGGCCGGGGAAGCCGGATCCCACCCGGTACGTCACGCGGGTGCGACCTTTGCTAAACTTGAGGGGTCCTTCAAGTGAAGGATCCTTAAAGGGTGCTTCCACCCAAAACGATATACCGGGTAGGATGTCGCAGGCACGGGCCTGCGTCGCCCTGCTGACGTAGGCGATGGGATGACGAGATCCCGCGCGTCCTTGCCGCCTGGAAGGCACACGGGCTCATCGGCCGGGCCGTGGCGGGTCTCGGCGGGCAGTGAAGATGAACGATCCCGAACGCAAGGAGGAGAAGAGCTACCTCGAGAAGCGCCTCGAGGAGCTGGAAAAGCGCCTTTCCCCGGGGAAAGGCCTCGGCCCCATGCATAGCTGGATAACCATTCTTTCCAGGTTCCTGGAGAACTCGGTGGACATCTTCCTCATATTCTCGGCACAAGGCCGTGTCCTCTACGCCAATCCCGCCTGCGAGAAGGCGCTGGGTTTCCCACCCGGCTCCCTCGAGAACAGGGATATCAGTTCCCTGGTGGAACCGACACAGCTGGGCGAGTTCACGGACAAGTTAGCCAGACATGGGCATCCCCTGGCCTCCTTCCGGGGTGAGATAACCCTGCGTGACAGAAAGGGCGAGCCCCGCACCATCGAGTATTCCATCCTCAACCTCTGCCACGAGCCTCTGGTGGAGGGTTTCGTCCTCAACGGGAGGGACATCACCGAAAAGGCGCTGATGGAGGAAGCGCTGCGGCGGAGCGAGCGTTATTACCGTTCCCTTATAGCCCAGGCTGGCAACATGATAAGCGTGCTGGACGGCGACCTCCGCTACCGGTGGGGAAGCCTCGCCGGCAGGAGGATCACCGGCTATACCCCCGCCGACATATACGGGCGCAGCTTCTTCGACTTCATCCCCGAGGAAGCCAGGGAGACGGCGGAAAGGAAACTGCGGGAGGTCCTGGAAAAACCGGGCACCCCGGTGCACCTGGAGGGACCCTTCATCCACAAGGACGGCACCGTCCACCAGCACGAGGCCATCATCACCAACCTACTGGACGACCCCGACGTACAGGGGATAATCATCAACTCCCGTGACATAACCGAGAGGAAGAAGATGGAAGAGGAGCTCAGGAAACGCAACCGGGAACTCGACCTCTTCGCCCAGACCGTGGCCCACGACCTGAAGACCCCCCTCTCGGTGGTGGACGGTTACATCCAGCTACTCCTCAAGGAAAGATGCGAGCCCGGGGAGGCGTCCCAGTACCTCCGCAACTGCTACCATGCGGTGAAGAGGATGGAGGAGCTCATAGACTCCCTGCTGGAATATGCCAGGATGGGAGCCCCAGAGACGGGCGTCGAGCCGGTGAGTCCGGCTGGCATCGCCGAGGAGGTCATACGGGAAAGGGAGATCCTGCTTGCAGAAAGGAAGGCGAATATCCTGGTGAGCCCCCGCTGGCGACGCTGCCCGAAGGTCTCGGTGAGCCCCTTCAAATTCCGCCAGGTCCTCGCCAACCTCCTGGATAACGCAGTCAAGTACTCCCTGCCCGGCAGGAAGCCAGTGGTGGAGCTGGACACGGAATGGGAAGGCGGCGAAGCCACCTTCCACATCCGGGACAACGGCAGAGGGATCCCCCCCGAGGACCTGGACAAGGTCTTCCTTCCCTTCTGGCGCCGGGGAACCCACACCGAGGCCGGGCTGGGGATAGGGCTCTCCACCGTGAAGCACGCCGTGGAATCCTGGGGCGGGAGAATATGGGTGGATTCCACCCCCGGTTCTGGCTCCACCTTCCACTTCACCGCACCCCTGGCGAAATGGGTCAAGTCAACACCCTCCCCATGAGCGCCCCGTCCCTTCTTGTCGATATCCCCTGATGCTTCCCGGATACGACTCCCGTTCGCCGGGAACTGCCTAAGGCTGCCATCGGGGGCAGGGCCGGTCCCCCGTCCCCGACGGCGTCATCTCTCTCCTTCCCCGTGCGTTTCCCCGGCCGCCCAGCGGTGCCCGCCCGGCTTAGCCCGGCCGGCCACCGCCCGCCAGGGGCCAGGGTCCTTCCGCCGGGAAAAACCGGGCGTCCCGGGAAGGGGACGGAGTCGGCGTAATTCAAGCCTAGGGTTCCCCGCCCGGAGGAACCTGGAAACGCCGCTCCCCGCCGACCCGGATCGGGGGGACACCGGAAAAGCCACGATTCCGCGGTCAAGGCGCTGTAGAACCCTGTCGATTTAGACAGGGTAAGCCGCCGACGAGCCGAAGGGCCCGGGGACAGCCCTAGGGGAACCCTCCGGGGCCGGCGGGTAGAAGCGTAAGAGGCAATGGGAAGGAAAGAGACCGTGGTCCCGGAAGTGCAGGAGGTCTTGCGGGGCTGTTCCCGGCGCCTGCTGGCAAAGACCCTGGTGACAGCGGTCACCGTGCCGGTGGCCTCTTACGCTGTCTTCTCCCTCACCATCTTCTCCTTCGACGCCCGCAAGTACGCCGTCTTCCTCCTCGCCGCCCTCACCGTGGTGATCCCCCTGGTGGCCCTGTGCATCGCCCTCTTCTACCTGGTCCAAAAGCGCCTGGGGCGGGAGATATCCGCCTGGCTTCAGGAAACCGGTGAATTGCGGGAGGCGGCCGATGCCAGACGGGCGGTGGAGCTCCAAAGAAAGGTGGCCTGGCAGAGTGCCCTCCACGGGATCCTCGTGAGCGGCGGCATCTTCCTGGCCATCCTCCTGAACGTGCTCTTTTTCGGCCCCCGGGCCGGCTTCGATGCCTTCACTTCCATCTGCTACCTGACCCTGGGGGCGGTGGTGGCCTTCACCAACTACTTCATCACCTACTTCACCTCGGTGGAGGAGATGAAGCCCCTCCTCTCCCTTGTCCTCGAAAAGACGAGTGAATCCGGTTTCCACGAGTCGTTGAGCCTGGGGTGGCGGGTGGCCTTCCTGTGCGCGGCCGTCCTCGTCCTCTCCCTGGGGGCGAGCTGGACGGGATTTACTTACAAGGCCGAGGAGCGGGCAAGGCTCGGGGAGATGGAGGTCATCTCCACCGGGGCGAGGGGGGCCGCCCAACGTCTGGAGCGAGCCCTCGCCGGCCCCGATCCCGCGACGCCCCCTCCCTCCAGTGAGTCCCTCGTGCAAGCCCTGGAGGAAGCCCGCGGGGAGTTCTTCTCGGGGGCCGGGACCCTCCTCCTGATGGATCCGGAGGGGGTACCGATCGCCACCTCCGGCGGTGAATTACCAGAGGAGCTACTCCTTTCCGCTCTGCAAGAGGTGTCCGCGAAATGGGGCCGAGCGGCATATCTGGTGGAAGGCTCCAGGCAATACCTTGTCTCCCTCGCCCCTGCGGGCCCCGGAGGGATGACCCTTTTGTACCTCCGGCCCTACCACTCCTCCCTCCATCCGGCCACGGGAATGGGCGCCACGCTCCTCATCCTCCTCCTTCTGGTAAGTGCCACCGCCGCCTACCTCGCCCACCTGCTAGCCCGCAACATCTCCGGCCCGGTGAAACAGCTGATAAGGGCCTGCCGGAGGGTGGGGAAGGGCGATCTCTCCTTCGACCTGAGGCCCCAGTCCCTGGACGAGATCGGGGAGCTCCACAGCTCCTATGCTCAGATGCTACGATCCCTGCGGCTCACCACGGGCAAGCTCTCCGAGACGTCAGCAGAGCTCACCGAGGGTGCCGACCACGTGGCCTCCGCGGCCCAGGACATCACCGCCTCCATCGAGGAGCTCAACGCCCTCCTCTGCCAGCTCAACGAGCAGGTGGAGGAAGAAAACCGCCGTATAGCGGATATCGAGGAGGCTATGCGGAGGACTTCGGCCATCATCCGGGCCGCCTCCGAGAGAGCCGCCTCCAGCCTCCAGATCAGCTTGGAGGCTGACTCCCGGGCCCGGGAGGGCAAGGAAAAATCCCGCGACGCGGCTCGCAGGATAAGGGATCTGGCGGCCACTCTGGACAGTGCCCTCCGATCCCTGGCGGAGCTGGAAAGAAGCTCGGAGCTCATCGGTTCCACCGTGGAGGAGATCGCCCGCATAGCGGACCAGACCGACCTGCTGGCGCTGAACGCCGCCATCGAGGCGGCCAGGGTGCGAGAGCACGGGCGCGGTTTCGCCGTGGTGGCGGGGGAGGTGAAGAAACTGGCCGAGGAGTCCGCCGTCTCCGCGGGGAGGATTAGGGATGCGGTTTCGGGTATCAGGTCTAGGGTGAAGGAGACCAGGGAGATAATGGAAAGCGGCGTCGCCGGCATGCTTGAGGGAACGGAAGCGGTGGAGGCGGCCGACATTTCCCTGGGCAGACTAGCCGAGATCGTGAACGAGATGGCCACTCATTCCCGTGAAGTGTCCGAGCTGGCAGAGCTAGAGGTGGAGGAAAGCCGCAAAGTGGAGGAATCCCTCGGTTTCATGAGGGATTTCGTTTCCCAGAACATGGAAGCTTACCGGGAGATAAGCGCCTCGGCGGAGCAGCAGGCCCAGGCCGCTCAGCTCCTGGCCAGGACTGCCGAGCACATGGCCCAGACCGCCCACCGTCTGGAGGAGACCCTCAAGGCGCTCAAGGCTTCCCCATGAAACATGCTTGGAATAGGCAGGTCATACGCACCCACACACTTTGGCTTCGTTCACCGGCGCGTAACTTTGTCCACCGCCACGGGGTCGCTGGGCGGCGA
>JAPWVA010000059.1 GCA_028275245.1 Actinomycetota bacterium | reverse complement strand
TCGTCCACGATGAGGATCTTCTCCTTCATCCTCCCCCCTTTTCGCCAGCCCGGTTTCGCCCGGAAGTTGAGGTCCCGCGAAGCCCTTTCCACCAGCTCCCCGCGGGCGCTCCCAGCGTCCGCCTTACCTCTTGGAGCGCTCGTACATGACCAGCGCTGGTATAAGTTATGATTGGCGCTCGTATATGATAACATCCATCCAAGTGGATATTGAAAAATCCCGTTCTCCCTCGGCCAGCGGTATAGGCCATGGTGAGTTTCCTCGATGCAAGCCCTGGACCTGCAACGCCTCCCTTAATGTCAGAGGCCGCTTCCACCTCCCGGAACCAGACCCCGGGGGAAGGGCGTCGCAGGCTGGTGCTGCTCATCATCCCCACCCGGCTGGAGGCGCTGTGCTTGTTTCCCTATTTCCGTGCAAAGGGCACCAATGAAGGCCTGGTGGCCCTCATCCCCCGCTCCCACCGGCACGGAAAGGAGAGGGCGAGGAGATCTCTATCTGTCCATCCGGCCGACCACGTGCTCCTACACCTGTGCGGCGTGGGCCCCGGCGCTGCAGCCCGCTCCACTGCCGCCATCCTCCGGCACCTCCGCCCCGATGAGGCGTTGATGGCCGGCGTCTGTGGGGCCCTGGACCCCGCCCTCGGGACGGGAGAGCTGATGATCTCATCGGGTCTCCTACCCACCCCATCCCCTTCCGGGTCATTTCCTCCCCGAGGCGACGCTCTCACTGCCACTCCTTCTCCCTGGACCGGTCCCCGGGGCGGGGAGCCCTTAGAGGAGTCTCCAGGGACCCAAGGCCTTTCCACCGAGGTCCTGCCCGCCCTTGAGACCGATTCCCGTCTGGCCCAAAGGGCCAGGCTTGCCTGCCTGAGTACCGGCCTGGCACACCGCACGGGCACCTTGGTCACCGTGGGGGAACCGGTGCTTACCCACCAGCGACGCCTCTTGCTGGGGAGGAACACGGGCGCCTGCGCCGTGGCTATGGAGGATTATCCTGTGGGGAGGCTGCTCCTGGAGTCCGGGGTGCCCTTCCTCTCGGTCCGGGCGGTGAGCGACCCCTTTGACCTGGACGACCCCCGGCTTGAGGGCTGGCTGTCCATGGTAGCCCTGGGTGGGCCTTCCCCCTCGGCCTTGAGGGACCTGCTCGTCCACCCGGCACTCCTATTGTCCCTGGCCAGGCTCGGGTTCTCCACCGCCATCGCCCTGGCGAGGCTGGGACTTTTCCTTAAAGCTTTCCTGGCGGGGCCCTCCGGGTAAAACCCCGGCGAGATGGGGGCAAGGAAAGGTGAAGGACGCCCGTTTAAACCACCGCAGGCACCTAGGCGATCGCCCCGGCGCTATCGGCTTCCCTGCTGGGCCGCCGTGACCGCGTTCCCCTTTGCGGACCGCGAGCAATTTCTCTCCACCGTCACACTTTTGCCCAAGGGCGCTGGTCACCTCCCCACCCTTTCCCTTCGTGCTCTTTCGGCCATCTCCCCGCTTCCACCGCATGATAAACACCCCATAATTGACCAAGCTACATCCCCTTCACCTTGCAAACTCCATCGCTTCCCCGCAGCAACCGCCATCGCTTCCCCGGGGATGGAACGGACGATTAAAGCCGCAGGGTCGGTGAAGGCGCAGGGCCATGGACACGCGTGGAGGCCGGGCCTATATTATTCTCGGCGTCATCCGTGGGTTTCGGCGTCATCCGTGGGTTCGGCCGGGGAGCCTATTCGGCGGTCGGTGCGCCGGTGAGCCTGCCCGGCGGGGAAAGTTTTCAAGGGGGGCTGCGCTATGGGGAAGGGCAAGGGAAAGGTCGAGGTCAAACCGCCTGCGGAGTCTCAAGATCTCGGGGCACGGACAAGGAAACCGCTGCATGACCGGTTGCTCGCGGTTTTGCTGGGGCTCACGGGCGCCGGTACGCTGGTTTTCTGGGCCCTCTTCTTCGCCGGCAAGATCAAGGCCACCGAGAATCCCCAGGACGAGGCCTTCGAGAGGGCCTTCCCCCTGGCCGACGCCTGGATGTCCGCTTGCTGCCTGCTGGCCGCCCGGGCCCTGTGGAAGGGAGATTCCCGGGGGGTCTTCCATTCCACCGCGGCGGGAAGCAGCCTCGTCTTCCTATCCCTCATGGACATCCTCTACTCACTGGAAAACGGTAAGTACTGGCCCATGGACCGGGACAGGGCCTTGATGCTGGGAATCCACCTCTGGACCTTGGGAACAGGGGCCTTATCCCTGGTCCGGTCCTTCGGTCACCTGGCCGGGGCACCGGGGGAAGTTACTTCATCCACCATCCCAGGGAAAGCTTGAAAAGCCCGCCTCGTCGGCCTGGTAAAAAGGGGTGGCTTCCTGCCGACGATCACAGCTCGTACTCCGGGAAAAGGCCTTTTCCTGGCCGCGTCATCGGGGTAGCTCTCCCCACTCCATCCCCAGCGAACTTTTGATCACCCCGGGCGCATCCCAGGCGGAAAGGAGGGGCATCCCTGGCAAAACGCGGGTTTTCAATCCCGGGGACTTGCCAGTGGCCCGTAACACCCCGAAGGCGAAGTCAACTGAAGGCTGCGTGATTTCCGCTCCCGGGGACTTTCCGGTGGCCCGTGAGTCCTGCTTCCCAGAACCCCAACCCGGAAACCCCACCTTTTTCGCCCAGCTGAGGGGTTGAGGAGAAAGAACCCGGGCCTCCCGCGGGACCGAAACCCGCCCCCGGCAGAGGTCCGGAAACCCTGAGGCCGATTCGCGGGCCCAAGGCCTACCGGTCCCGGCCATGGGCCGGCCTTCCGGCGGGCCAGGTGGGAACAAGCCGTCAGGGCAGGAACAAGTCGTCAGGGCGCTTTCTTCCCTTCCCCTTTCTTCCCTTCCCACCGTGTATCGTCGTACCCTCCGCCTCATGGCATTTATCGTTGTGCCCTTCACCTTCAGGTATTAATCTTATGGCGAGGCTTCGGAGTCCGACCTGGAGAGCCACCGCCGTCCTGGCGGCCATGTTGTCCCGGAGGTCAAGGGTATGCACGCGAGGGGCGTAAACGGAAGTTCTCCCAACTGCCATACTCTGATCAGGACCGAGCGTCACCGCACCGCACCCGCCGGCAAGGCCTGGCGGGGCGCCGCGCTTCTTCTGGCGGCGGTCCTATTGCTCATCGCCCCACTGCTGGCGGGATGCGGCGGGGAGGCGGTCCCCGAGTACCGGGAGAGGGTAAGGGAGATCCTCTCAAAACTGGAAAGCCCGGGCCTCGAAGAGGGTCCGGAAAACCCGGGAGGGAAAGCCAATCCCTCCGGCCACGATAATGCCGCAGGCCACGAATCCGGGAACCCCGTGACCGTGGACCCGGGATCCCTGAAAAGGGCCATCGCCGAGCTGGAGGAGGTCAGGGTGCCTCCGGGGTGGGAGGAATTCCACCGCAGCCTGATCCGGGCGCTCTCCTCGCTGGCCCCCGAATCCCATGCCGGGACCCACGCCACCGAGGAAAACGCCGAGGAAGTCCCCCTGGAGGAAGGGGATGGTGGGGAAGCCCAAATCTTCACCCCCCACCAGGAAGAAGAACCGGAAAAAGCGACGACGAGTCCCACGGGGGTGCAGGAACACGGCCACCCCGCTTCCCCCGGCGGGCACTGAGGCCTGAGGCCGGTGAGATGGAATCCGGGTAAAGGTTATGTGCATCGGGTCCCAAGAACACCGCCCGAGCCGCTTCCGGCGGAAGTCGTTGCCGGAGGAGGCGGCAATAGCCAACTGTGAGGCCTCGGTGAACCGGGCGCGGGATGAGGCTTCGATGTGCGGGTTCCCGGCCACCCAGCCCCTGGTTCCAGGTACGGGAAGCTCATTTAAAAGGGCGGAAAAGGATGGGGTTGCCCGGCGCGTTAGAAGGCGCCGGAAGGCGACGGACGCCGAGAAGGGAGGAAGGAGATGGAACAGGAAGACCTCTACCGCAAGCTGGCGGAACGCATCTTCATGCATGGGAGCAAGCTCATCCCGGAGCTGTTCCGCATGATCGCCAACGAGGAGGAGGCCCGGCTCCTGCTGGCCACCCCGGGCACGGCGGAACAGCTGGCCGAGCGGACCGGCAAGGACGTGGAGCAAGTGGAGGAGATGCTGGCCACCCTCTTCCGCAAGGGCTTGGTGTTCAAGTCTCGGAAGCCCGAGGGGACCGTTTACCGCATGTTCCGGGACCTGGTCCAGTTCCACGACGCCAGCATCCTATGGCCGGAGGCCCCCCGGGAATACCATGACCTCTGGAAGCGCTACATGGAGGAGGAATGGCCCGATTTCGCCCGCATCGCCGCCCAGCTCCCCAAGCCCTTCTCCCGGGTCATCCCCGTCAACCAGCCCTTGGAGGCAAAGCAACGCATCCTGGCCTACGAGGACGTGGAGCGCATCATCCGGGAATCGGGAAGTGTGGCGGTGACCCAATGCACCTGCCGACTGGTGGAGAGGAAATGCGACAAGCCCCTGGAGGTTTGCCTCCAGGTGGGAAAAGCCGCTGATTACAACATCGAGAGGGGCACGGGCCGTCGGCTCACCGTGGAGGAGGCCCTGGAGATCGTGAGGCAGGCGGAGGAGGCCGGGCTGGTGCACGTCACCATGAACCGGGCCGAGGACACCCATTTCATATGCAACTGCTGCGAGGACTGCTGCATGTCCTTCAGCCTCATCAAAAAATACGGCATCCTCCTCTGCGACCCCAGCCGCTTCCAAGCTGAGGCAGACGAAAAGAGCTGCTCCGGTTGCGGCACCTGTGTGGAGCGTTGCCCCTTCGGGGCCATCTCCCTAAAAGAGGCCCGGGAAGGCCAAGTGGCCCGGGTGAACCAGGAGAAGTGCATGGGTTGCGGGCTCTGCGTCATCACCTGCCCGGAAGAGGCCATGAGCTTGAAGGAGGTGCGGTCGCCCGACTTCATACCCTCCTGAAAAACCCCGGAACCCTTGGGGCAGAGCCGCTCCTCCCCGGCCTCGTCGCCCCTTTCTCGGCGGCTTTGCCCGCCCAGGAAGAGGGACTGTCGGAGGAGAAAGCCATTCCCGCCCTTGGTGCGGCCCAGTATCTCGGCCACTTCCCACAGGAAGCGGGACCGCCGGAGGTGAAAGCCATCCCCGGGCGCAATAAAGGTGATTCGCGTGCCTTGGTTTTCCCGCTGGCCATCGCCCTAAAGTAAAGTGATCAGCAGCTCGGGGCCCCCGCGAATACATCGAGAGAAGTTCCGCAAGGACAACCACTGACCGAAGTAGGGCCCGGGACGGTCAAAATCGCACCATCACCGCCCCGGGAAGGCCTCCTCAAAGGGAAAGGGGCGGCCCGAGGGCCGCCCCTTTACGTGTCCTCCGCCTTACGGGTTGAGCCACACCGCCGCGTTGGTCAGGCAGTACTCGCCCCTCTCGGCCGTCTTGCAACGGATGATCACCTTGTCCTCGGATTCCTTCCACATCTCGGTGACGATGGTCTCGCCGGGGAACACCGGGCGGCTGAAGCGTACCTTGATGGCTTTGAACTTGGCCACGTCGTAATCGCAGTACTCCCGCAGCACCGCCCGGGCGGCGAAACCGAAGGTGCAGAGGCCGT
Source organism: Actinomycetota bacterium (assembly GCA_028275245.1). Classification (GTDB taxonomy): domain Bacteria; phylum Actinomycetota; class Geothermincolia; order Geothermincolales; family RBG-13-55-18; genus JACVJK01. The sequence goes on along the minus strand of JAPWVA010000059.1, from coordinate 1,458 downwards.
GCAGTATGGGGCGCTCATAACCGGCCAGCTTGGCGATGTTGGGGTCGATGTGCAGCGGGTTGTAATCCCCCGAGAGGCGGTAGATGGCGGCCTGGATGGGAAGGGTCTTCTCCTCCACCACCTTGTCCGGCTCCCTATCCGGGGGCTCGTTGCCGGGCTCAGGGCCCTTCTCGCCACCGAACCCGCCCTCGCCGCGGACGAACACGCCGAAGACGTTGTAGAAGATCACCTCGCCGTTCTCGTCCACGGTGTCCACCTCGAGCTCGATGAGGGCCCCCTTGGTCTTGTCGTAGACGTGGGCTATGCGGGGCTTGGAGATCAGCTTGCCCGAGGTGGGGATGGGATGTTTGCGCACCTCCAGGTACTGCTCCCCGTGGAGGATCATGACTGGGTTGATGTTGATGCCCTCCACCGAGATGAGGCCCATGAGGGCCGGGAAGGGAGGGATCACCCCCATGGTGGGAAGCACCTGGAGCCCATTCTCGTAGATGAACTTCAACTCCTCGGGGCGCTCGCCAGCGCCCACCCCCAGGGCATAGAGCATCACGTCCCGGGGTTGGTAAACGTACTCCATGGGAGCCAGTTCCTTGCCGATCACCGAAAGGTCTATGGGCATGAGATCATCCCCTCTCTTTTCCTCTCACCTCGCCTGGAGGTCCTGCCATCTCCCTAACGCCATCAGCCGCCCAGGTTGAGGTGGGAAAGGGCGTTGAGGGTGTGGGCGGTGGCGTTCTCTATGGGCTTGGCACCTTCCAGCGAGACGATCTTGTCGATATTCTCATCGATCATCTCAAGGGTGATGGGCTGGCTCACGTCGAAACGCACCCCCGGCCCCTCCATGAAGGCCGCACGGCTGAAGTAACCTCCGCCGGCCACGAAGGTGTACCCGGAGAAGGTGCACTTCTCGGAGCAGGCCCACACCACCATGGGCGCCACGTACTCGGGCTTTAGGACCTCCACCAGGTTGGGGGGCATCACGGTGGCGGTCATGCGGGTTCCGGCGATGGGCACGATAACGTTGCACATGATGTTGTACTTGGCCCCTTCCTGCTTGAGCACATGCATGAGGCCCACGATGCCCATCTTGGCAGCGCCGTAGTTGGCCTGCCCGAAGTTGCCGTATACCCCGGCGGCGGAGGAGGCAGATACGATCCTGCCGTAGTTCTGCTCCCTCATGTAGGGCCAGGCCGCCTTGCAGCAGTAGAAGGTGCCGTTGAGATGGACCTCGAGTACCTTGTGGTAATCCTCGAGCTCCATCTTGAGGAAGCTCTTGTCCCTGAGGATGCCGGCGTTGTTGATGAGGATATCGATGCGGCCGAAGTTATCGATGGCGGTCTTGATGATGTTCTGGGCCCCCTCCCAGTCGGCCACGCTGTCGTAGTTGGGAACCGCCTCGCCGCCCATCTCCTTGATCTCATTGACCACCTTCATGGCCGGGGTGGCATCGGATCCCGTGCC
>JAPWVA010000058.1 GCA_028275245.1 Actinomycetota bacterium | reverse complement strand
TGGTGACGGGACCTTTCAGCGCTGGAAAGACCACTTTCATCCGCACCATCAGCGAGATCGCCATCGTCTCCACCGAAAGGGCCATCTCCGATGCCACCAGGAGGGTGAAGACGGAGACCACGGTGGCCATGGACTTCGGCAGGATCACTATATCCAAGGACATCGTCCTCTACCTATTCGGTACCCCGGGACAGGAGAGGTTCGATTTCATGTGGCAGATCCTCTCGGAGGGGATGCTAGGCTACATCTTGATGCTCGACGCCAGCCGTCCGGAGACCTTCCAGGAAGGCCGAAGGATACTGGAATTCTTCTCCACTCTTTCGGACGCCCCGTTCGTGGTGGGTGCCACCCGCATCCCCGAGGACCAGGATAGGGAAGAGGTGATAGAAAAGATCAGGAAGGAGTTGAACATAGACGGGGATGTCCAGGTAATCCCCTGCAACGCCCTGGACAAGGAGGACGTGAAGAAGGTTCTCCTAGGTCTTTTGTACGACATCCTCAAGACCCTCGACAAGTGAGCCGAGCGAAATGCCCGATATCCTCACCCCTCATCTCGCATGCTTTTTTAGCCTCGGTTCAAAAACCGGATACCCGATGAATGGCGAAGGCGGGGACTCCTCCGACGATCGCGCGTTGACCTTACCCAGCCATGTTCGATAAAGGACGGAACAGGTCTTATTATATGTTTTGGCGCGGGGGCAACCTCATGGGGAGATGGGATCCCGAGACGGGGTCCATGGGAAATGGGAAAGAAGGACACGCGGGGAAGCATGGATCGCATAGATGGAAGGACGCAACTGGTGGGACTTATAGGCTATCCCATCGATTACACCTTGTCCCCCCATGTGCACAACGCTGCTTTCCAGGAGTTGGGCCTTAACTGGGTTTACGTACCCCTGCGGGTCGCTCCAGGAAAGCTGGGCGATGCAGTGAGGGGGTTGGAATCCCTGGGTTTCCGGGGGGCCAATGTGACTATCCCCCACAAGGTGGATATAGTCCTGCACCTAAGGCGGTTGGAGGGGGACGCCGAGCTTTTAGGAGCGGTGAACACAATTTGCCTTGAGGAAGATGGCACAGTGGGGCATAACACAGACGTGGAAGGTTTTGCCAGGTCACTGATGGAGGCGGGGGTAGAGGTGGAGGGAAGACCCGCGTTGGTCATCGGGGCTGGCGGTGCCGCCCGGGCGGTGGTGCTGGCCCTTTCCAGGATGGGGGCTGTGAGGATATACGTGGCCAACAGGACAAGGCAAAGGGCGGAGGAGATGGTGGACCGATTAAAGGGGGTCGCAGGGGGCACCGAAATATCTATACGGGACTTCGACCGGGAGGGATTGAAGGTGGCGGGGGAGTGCGGGTTGGTAGTGAACTGCACCCCCCTGGCCTCCGAAGATGCTGGCGAGATCCCCCTGGACTACTCGGATTTCGGGAATGGCAGCTGGGCGGTAGACCTGAATTATTACCAGGAGTCCACGGCGTTCCTGCGGGCCGCGGCAGCCCGGGGGGCCAGCACTCTTAATGGAGAGGGGATGTTCATCCACCAGGCGGCCCTCTCCTTCCGGGTTTGGACGGGATTGGAGGCGCCCCTGGGGGCGATGAGGAAGGCCCTTAAGGAGAGGTTGAGAGGGAATTAGTGGGTCAGGAAGAGACCGGGAGGATGGCGGCCCATGCAGAAACCCAAGGGCGAGAGACTGGGACAGCTCCTCCTAAAGCACAAGATCATCACCGAGGAGCAGCTTCTGCAAGCCTTGGAACGGCAGAAGGAGACCGGTGAGCCGCTGGGCCGTATACTGGTGGACATGAAGCTGGTGAGCGAGGGTGCCCTCACCAGCATCCTCGCGCGCCAGATAGGGATGCGGTACGTGGACCTCTCCAACTACGAGGTGGACGTCTCCGCCTGCTCTCTCATCGACGCGGATCTGGCCCGCAAGTACGTACTGATTCCTATAGGCTTCGAGAAGGACAAGTTGCTGGTGGCCACCGCCGACCCCACCAATGTGGTGGCTCTGGATGACGTTCGCATCATGACTGGGATGGAGGTGGAGCCGGTGGTGGCTACCAAAGACGACATCCTCTCCGCCATAAACCGATATTGCCGTTCCGCCACGGAGCTGGAAATCACCCCCGATACCGTCGAGGCGGAAATCCCCCAGACGGAAGGGGAGGCGGAGCCCGACGACGCCCCCATAGTCAAGTACGTGAACCTGCTGATATCGGAGGCAGTGGCCGACCGCGCGAGCGACGTACACATCGAGCCCATGGAGAATGATGTGCGTATCAGGTTCCGCATCGACGGGGTCCTGCACGAGGTGCGGCGGAATCCCAAGCAGATCCACCCCGCCGTGGTGGCCAGGATCAAGGTCATGGCGGATATGAACATAGCTGAGAAGAGGCTCCCCCAGGATGGGCGCACCTCGTTGGAGATAAGGGGAAAGCCGGTGGACATTCGGGTGGCCTCCCTTCCCACCATTCACGGGGAGAAGGTGGTCATGAGGATCTTGGATAAGAGCATGTCCCTCATGAGCCTGGAGGAATTGGGGTTTTCCGAGGAGGGACTGGCCAAGTATTCCAAGAGTTTCAACAAGCCCTACGGTACCATACTGGTCACCGGACCCACGGGGAGCGGCAAGACCACCACCCTTTACGCCACCCTGAACGTGTTGAACACCATAAAGAAGAACATCATCACCGTGGAGGACCCGGTGGAATATCGGCTCCCCCTCATAAACCAGGTACAGGTTCACTACAAGGCGGGACTCACCTTCGCTGCCGCCCTGCGCTCCATCCTCAGGTGCGACCCTGATATCGTCATGATCGGTGAGATCAGGGACCCGGAATCGGCCCAGATCGCCATCGAGTCGGCCCTCACCGGGCACCTGGTCCTCTCCACCCTGCATACCAACGATGCACCCAGCGCTCTCACCCGGCTCCTGGAGATGGGAATCGAGCCCTTCCTCATAGCTTCCGCTGTGGACTGCGTGACCTCCCAGAGGCTGGCCAGGCGCCTCTGCGAGAGGTGCAAGGAGCCTTACGAGCCGGATCCCGAGTTCCTGGAGAAGGTGGGATTGAAGTTCGAGGAAGGGGAGGAGGGTATCATATACCGAGCCCGGGGGTGCCCGGCTTGCAACAACACCGGATATCGCGGCAGGGTGGGGATTTACGAGGTGCTGGAGGTGACCGAGAACATCGAGTACCTGGTGGCCAAGAACGCCCCCCACGTGGAGATCGCCGAGATGGCCAGAAAGGAGGGGATGAAGACCCTCCGGGAGGAGGGGTTCGAGAAAGTGAAACAGGGCATCACCTCGGTGGAGGAGGTTCTCAGGGTCATAATGTAATCATTATTGGAAGGCCGGGGACGGGAAACCGGCATTCTCGAGGGCTGAGGGGTAAAAGGGAAAATCTCGGCTGGAGAACACCATTCGCGTGGCAAGGAAGGAGGTCTGAGACCGGTGGCCAAGCTGGACATCAACGAGCTGCTGGAGGAGGTGCTGGTCAGGGGTGCCTCCGACCTGCACATCACCGTGGGGGCGCCCCCGGTGATGCGCATCAACGGGGTCCTGCAGAGGCTGGAGGAATATCCCCGGCTGACGTCTAACGATACCCGGGAAATGGTCTACAGCATCCTCACCGCCCGCCAGAGGGAGATGCTGGAGACCAACCTGGAATACGACCTTTCCTACTCGGTGCCGGGAAGCGCCCGCTTCCGGGTCAACGCTTACTTCCAGAGGAATAGTATTGGGGCCGCCTTCCGGATAATCCCCTACCGCATCAAGACCCTGGAGGAGTTGAACCTCCCTCCGGTATTGAAGGATTTCTGCATGCTTCCCCGGGGTTTCATCCTGGTCACCGGCCCCACCGGCCAGGGTAAGTCCACCACCCTAGCCTCCATGATCAACATCATCAACGAGACCAGGAACCTGCACATCATCACTATAGAAGATCCCATTGAATTCCTCCATGTGCACAAGAAGTGCATTGTCAACCAGAGGGAGGTGGGGAGCGATACCCACAGCTTCGCCAATGCCCTCAAGTACGTGCTGCGGCAGGACCCCGACGTCATCCTGGTGGGGGAGATGAGGGACCTGGAGACCATCTCCACCGCCCTCACCGCGGCGGAGACGGGCCACCTGGTCTTCGCCACCCTGCACACCCAGGATGCACCCCAGACCATAGATCGAATCATCGACGTTTTCCCCACTTACCAGCAACAGCAGGTGCGCATGCAGCTGGCGGGCACCTTACAGGCCATAATCACCCAGCAGCTTCTGCCCACCAAGGATGGAAAGGGAAGGGTCCCCGCGGTGGAGATCATGGTGGCCACCTCCGCCATCAGGAACCTCATTAGGGAAGCCAAGACGCACCAGATATACTCTGCCATGCAGGCTGGCGGCCAGTATCATATGCAGACCATGGACCAATCCATCGCAGCCCTCTACAAGAAGGGCATCATTTCCTACGAGGTGGCGGTGGCCCACTGTCACAGCCGGGACGAGCTGGAGAGGATGATCTCTTGACCGCACCGGTGAACAGTATAGTTGAGGGAAAAATAGATGACCGCCCTGGAGGTACGGGATCTTAAGAAGGCCTACACCTCTTTAGGGGGCGATAGGCGTGATGCCCTTAGGGGCCTTTCGTTCCAGGTGGAGGAGGGCAGCGTGACCGGCCTCCTGGGTCCCAATGGCGCGGGCAAGACCACCACCTTGAAGATCCTGGTAGGGCTCACCCGGCCTGACGGGGGCACGGTGAAGGTAATGGGTAGGGGTTGGAGCGTGGAGCTCCTTCGGGAGATCGGTTTTTTGCCCGAACAACCCTATTTCGAGTACTACATGACCCCCCGCCAGCTACTCCGTTACTACGGTAGGTTGCTGGGCCTGGAGCAGGATTCCCTGCCCGGCAGGGTGGACCACGTGCTTAACCTGGTGGGCTTGGAAAGGGAAGGGGACATGCCCCTGGAGAAGTTCTCCAAGGGGATGCTTCAGAGAGTAGGATTGGCTCAGGCCCTCTTGGGAGAACCCCGCTTGCTCATCCTCGACGAGCCCGCCTCGGGGCTCGATCCCCTGGGGCGCATCCAGATTAAGTACTTGCTGGCGGAGATGAGGGAGAGGGGGGTCACTGTCCTGCTCAGCTCCCACCAGCTGTCCGAAGTGGAAGAGGTATGCGACCGGGTGGTGATGCTATACAGGGGGAGGGAGGTGGCCTCCGGTACGCTGGAGGAGCTCCTCTCCCGGAGGGACGAGGTGGAGATCGGCTTTGCGGGGGAGCTCTCGGTGGAAGTGGTGGAAAGGCTAAGTCACCGCGGGGTGTCCCTGGACCGGGAGGGAAGAAGGATCATGGTCAATAAGGAAAACCTCGCCGAGGTCCTGGGGCTCTTGATAGATGACGGGGCGGGGGTGGAGGAGGTGAGGCCCCGCCGCATCAGCCTGGAGGAGTTCTTCCTCTCCCGGATCAGGGAGGTGGGGGAGGATTGAAGCGTGTACTCACGGTTGCGGGGGGTTACCTGCGGGAGGTGGCCCATCACAAAGCCTTTTACGGGGTGGCGGCCGCCGCGGTGATCCTTACATTGGCCCTTCCCTTCCTGTCCGCCGCTGAGGTGGGGATCCAGCTGGACCTCTTCCGCGAGGCCTCCCTTGGCCTCGGTTCCATCATGGCCTTCCTTTCCGCCTTGTTGCTCGCCTCCACAGCTCTGCGGGGGGAGATCGCCCGACGGACCATCTACAACTCACTGACCAAGGGAGTGAGGCGCTGGGAATATTATCTGGGCAAGTTCCTGGGAATCGCAGCCGCGCTCCTATTTTCCCTCTTCCTTTTCTTCCTGGTGGTGTTGGTCATGGTGTTGGCCCGATTCCGGGTTTTCCACCCGGGCATGGCCAAGGCGTTCTTCGCCATTTGGCTGGAAGCTTCCCTGCTGGCCTCCGTGTGCCTATGGGTCTCCCTTTACTTCCAGTCCTTCATATCAGTGCTTCTGGGAGCCCTCTTTTATGTGGTGGGACACGTGAAGGGGCACATGCTCTACAAGGCGATGACGTCGTCCGATGCCAACCCATGGGCGAGGTTTGTGGCAGGGCTCTTTTACTTCATCCTGCCCAACTTGGAGAGGCTGAATATCAACGAGACGGTAGCCCACGGGGAAAGGGCCTTCCCGTTGGGGGCAGGGAAGCTGGCCCTGCTAGCGGGCATGGCCCTTGCCTTCACTGCGATTTTCGTGGTTTTGGGCATGGTTTCCTTCGATTCCAAGGACCTGTAAGGGATGGTGCGCAAGGCCGGGAAAATCGCGCTTGCGGTGATCGTCCTCCTCCTCTTGGCGGGGGTTTTCCAGGGCTTACTCGACAGGGAAAGCAACGGGTGGTCCGGCGAGGAAGGGGGTTTCCCTGCGGAATACACCCTGTTGTCGGCGCTGGGGGGTATAAGACAGTACCTGGCCTATGTGTTATTCATCAAAACAGACAACTTGCACCATGCCTACTACGGCTCCTTCGAACAGGAGGCGGAACTGCTACCCTACTTAGTGGCTGTGACCTACCTTGACCCCCATTACGTGGATGCCTTCTACGTGGGGACGGAGATCCTCTACGACCTGGGGAAGAGGGAAGAGGCCTTCCGGTTCAACCTCAGGGGCTTGGAGCTGAATCCCGATTCGGGGGATCTGAGGGCCTCCCTGGCCGACCTCTATCTGCGGGAAAAGCAATACCTTGAGGCGGCGGAGATGTTCCGAGAGGCCCTGGAGGCGGGAGAACTGAGGTTCCTCAGCCGGGATTTCGTTTTCATGGGCCTGGTGGCCTCCCTTAAGGCGGCGGGAAGGAGGGAGGAGGCGGCCAGGGCCCTTGATGAGCGCGTGTCTAACCTCAGAGCGGTGCTGGCCACGGAGGAACTGGACCCCGTGACCCAGGCCGACCTGGTGAAGGGCATCAACGACCTGGAGAGCTTAAGGGAGGCGTCGAGGTGAGGCGCTTTCCAGGCAGGGGCATTCAAGGAGAAGGAACGAACGAACGATAAAGAGAAAAAAGTGTTGTGGTCATCGTCGTCGAGTTGTGAAATGCGACGGGTTGGGATATAAATTATTAAGC
>JAPWVA010000057.1 GCA_028275245.1 Actinomycetota bacterium | reverse complement strand
GACGTGTTGGACAACGAGAAGGCCCTGAGGGCGGCCATATCCATCATGGTGGAGACCATAAAGACGGCTCAGGCGCTGGGCATCGAGATGGAGCCCATCCAGGGGGTGAACCCGACGGTTCTGTTGGACGTGATACGCCAGCACGGCGAAGAGGCCGCCCTCAACGTGGTTCGGGCCATCTACAACCCCCACCGCGACCTCCTGGCCAGCATGCTGCAGGATTTGAGGAAAGGCCTAAAGTGCGAGGTCGAGGCCCTCAACGGCTACCTGTCACGGAAGGCTAGGGAAGCGGGGGTGCCCACCCCGGTCAACGACAAGGTCACGGAGATCATCAGGGGGATCCAGGAGGGACGTTACCCGCTGAGTTTTGAGAACCTTGACCTCATTGAGGTCCAGCCGCTGGGGGAGATCGTTTGAGGGCTGAGGAGATCTCGCCTCACGGCCCGGGGGCGGGAAGACGTCCTGTCTTGTCCCATAAGAAACAAGAGCTTTTTCGAGTGTCTTCCGTTAAAGGCTGGGTCTGACGCAAGGGATGGTGAAAATGGAACGAAAGGATGACCTGGAAGACCTGAAGGCTACGTTGATACAGGCATTGAACTCCTCGCCTTATTATCGGCTGCTGGGCATGGAGGTTCTCGAACTGGGGGAGGGGAGAAGCCGTCTCAGGATAAGGGTTCGGCAGGACCATCACAACCTGTACGGCATCCTTCACGGGGGAGTTATAGCATCGCTTCTCGACTCCACCTGCACCATCGCCCTGGCCTCGTTGCTCGAGGTGGGGGAGACGGCCGTCACGGTGGACCAGCGCATCAACTATATTTCCAATATATCCCAGGGGGAGCTTTATGGGGAAGGCAGGGCCATCCACCGGGGCAGGTTCACCGGCGTCTCCCAAGGAGAGGTGAGGGACCAGGAGGGTAAGCTCGTGGCGGTGGGCATGGCCACCATTTTCATCATCCGGCCAGGGGAGAGTGGCGCGCGCGTTCCGGGAAAGTGACCCTCCTCACCCGGGGCTGGGAACTCGACCCGAGTGCAGACCTCTCGCCTAACCCACCTTTCCCGACACGCGGGGCGGGTTGGCTTCAACAAGGTCTTGCGCCTGCAAGCCGATTCCTTGTCCTGGCGCTTTTGATGTGATATAGAAGTGACATCTCGGTACCGAATGCTAGGGGTCGGTATCCTGAGTCCATCGTCAGGCTGACCTGGGACCATCGTGTCAATGGCCAGAAAATGTAAAAAATTAAACGGCCATTGACAACCATCGTGTTAGTTGAGACGGGAGGAAGTCTTTCTACCCCGTTCCGGCAGGAAGCGATCGCGGTCGGGACAGGGACGCCGTAAGGGCACGAGGAGGTGTTCCCATGGGCATCAAGGGAACGGAATTGCTGGCGGAAAGCCTGTACAGGGCCGGGGTCCGTTTCGTGGTCGGAAAGAAGGACGGGGCGCTCGGCCCCTGCCTTTCCAGCCTGTCGGCCAGGGAGGGGGTCACGGCGGTGACCCCCAGAGGAGACATATCGGGTGCCTTCATGGCTTACGGAAATACCTATTATCGCCATCATCCCGCCGTGATCATGGCCTCCACGCCTGCGGACATGGTCAATTCCCTGGCCGGGATGGGGACCGCTTGGGGGGACAAGATCCCCGTGCTGGCCATCACCCCGAGGAGGGATAGGATACCGGGCTTCAGGCTCCCGGGCAACGCTCAGGAGGTCTTCCTGCGCCCCTTCTCTAAGTGGAGCGGGCGCATCAGGAGGGCAGCGGAGATCCCCGGGGCGGTGGGGCAGGCCTTCCGGGAGGCGGGCAGGGGTTGTCATGGCCCCGTGCACTTGGACGTGGACGAGGATGCTCTGGGGGAGGTCTTGGACATCCCGGAGGAGCGCCTCGGGGAGTATGTGGCCGAGGGCCTGGGCGACCTGGAATTCCGGGTGATCGAGGGGGACGAAAGGCTCATTGAGAAAGCCCTGGAGCTCCTGCAATCGGCGGAGAGACCGCTGGTGGTGGCGGGAGGAGGCGTGGTCCATGCCCAAGCATGGGAGGAGATGGACGCCCTGGTCAGGGCCCTGGAGATACCTGCCACCACCTCCATGGCGGGCGAGGGCAGCGTATATGGGGACAACCCCTACTACATCGGGGGCCCCAGCTACGTGGGGGGCGAGTCCTTTCACCGGGCGGTTCGCAGGGCGGATGTGGTGATGGCGGTGGGAGCCTCCCTGGGAGGATTGGAAGGTTTTGGTAGGCCTCCCTTCTGGAACCCCGATATCAGGTTCATCCAAGTGGATGTGGACCCGGTGCGCATCGCCCTCAACGTGCCGGCGGAAGTCTCCATCCTGGGAGACGCCAAGGCCGTGCTCGGAAAGATGTTGGAGATGGTGGGGGCGGGGATTTACAAGCCCAACCCCCTTCATAAAGTATGGCTGGAGCACCTCCTGTGGGTGAAGAAAAGGTGGAGGGAGAGGGTGGAGAAGGAGGCCCACGGCGGGTGGCCGGTGATCCACCAGGGGTTCCTGGCCAAGACGGTCAAGGAGAATTGCCCCGAGGACACGTTCTTCGTCATCGACGGAGGCAACACCGCCTTGTGGGCAGGAATGTTCTGCATGGACCACAAGCCCAAGAGCGCCCTTTTCCCGGCGGGGATGGGCACCCTCGGCTCGGGGATACCACTGGCCATAGGCATCAAGGCGGCCGACCCGGAAAGGCCTCTGGTGGTGATGCAAGGGGACGGCTCCTTCCTCTACAACGTCCAGGAGCTGGTGACCGCCCGGGAGATGGGACTTTCCTTCGTGGTGGTCATCTTCAACGACGGGACCTGGAACATGATCAAGGGAGCCCAGGACCTCTTCTTCGGCGCCAGGAGGTTCGGCTCCATGTTGGGCGACATCGATTACGCCTCTATCGCCAGGGGCCTCGGCTGCCATGGCAGCCGGGTCGTCAAGGCGGAGGAAATCGGACCGGCCTTCCGGGAGGCCATGGAGGTGGGCGGGCCGGCGGTGCTGGACGTGGTGACGGACCCGGACAACTTCCCGGAGAACCTCATCAGCTTCGCCGTGGTGGAGTTCGAGGGGGTACCCATCAACCCGCTTAGGGCGGTGGGGATACCGAAGATGAGGATAGACCGCAGGCTCTTGAGCCGGGCTAAGTACGGGTTGAACGTCCTACTGGACCTCGACCTTCGTTAAGGGGGTGTCAAAGGGGTGAGTCCCGTGAAACTCATGAACGGAGGGGACCTGATCGCCCTGACACTGGCGCAAGAAGGGGTGGAGCTGTTCGTGGGGATAGTGGGCGGGCAGCTGCTCCCCCTCTTCGACGCGGTGGGGAGGGATCCCAGGCTGCGTTTGGTGGTTCCCCGTAACGAGGCGGCGGGCGCCATGATGGCCGACGGTTATTCCCGGTCCTCGCGGAGGGTGTCTGTGAATATGTCCACCGTGGGGGCCGGGATAATCTACGCCGCGGCGGGTACCGGGTATGCCTGGGGTGACCACGTGCCCATCATCTCCATCTCCCCCCAGGTGCAGACCTGGAAGATGTACCCGGCCCAGGAATCCCTTCAAGGGTGCTACCAGGGCGAGATGATGGAGGGGATAACCCGCTGGAACTGCATAATCTACAACTGGAAGAGGATCCCGCAGCTGATGGCAAGGGCGGTGCGGGAGGCCCTATCTGGAGAGATGGGCCCAGTACACGTGGATGTACCCGTGGATATTTTCTACGAGTTCCACCCTGTGACCGAGGGGAGGCTCAGGAGACTACTGCCTCCGCCGGGAAGCACTTATTTCACCGGGAGCTATCTACCCGAGAGGGCCTCCCTGCGCGAAGTGCTCTCAGCTGTAGAAAAGTCGGAGCGCCCGGTGATCGTGGCGGGAACCTGCGTGTTGCGGCAAGGGGGGTGGGATGCCCTGGCGAGGCTTGCCGACAGGTTCCAAGCCCCCGTTTTCTGCACGAAAGGCGCGGTGTCGGCGGCCTCGGGGGAGGACCCGTCCTATGCCGGGCTCATGGGCCATTCCGCCCTGCCGGTGACGGAAAGGGCTCTGACGGAAGCCGATCTGATACTGGCCCTGGGCACCACCCTGGAGGAAACGGGGGAACTGGCGGAGAGGGTGGGGGGCAGGGGCATAGCCCTGGTGCAGACCTCACCGGAACCGGAGAAACTGGGGGTTTTCAGGGAAGTGAAGATGGGCCTGGCGGGCGACGCGATATCCCTCTGCCGGGTGCTGGAGGGGGGTTTTACTGGTGAGTCCTCGGCCAGGGAGAGATGGACCGAGTTCTGCCGAGAGGAGTACCTCCGATCCTGCCAGGCTCTCGCCTCCGACGCTCGGGGGGACAGGGCGGGTAGGGCTATCATGGCCCTGGGAGCAGCCATCTCCCCCGCCGACCGGCTGGTGCTGGACGGCGAGAGGTCGTTCTACTGGGGCTCCGTGCTGTGCCCCCCCGGGACCTGCAACAGCCGTTTCTTCTCCCCGGGAATGGAGGGCATAGGTTACGGCCTCCCCATGGCCCTCGGGATCAAGTTGGCCTTCCCGCGGGGGCGAGTCATCGCCCTCTGCGACGGGGAGGCCTTCTTCCAGCATATGAGGGAACTGGAGACCTCCCGCCGGGAGAACATCCCAGTGGTGGTGGCGGTGGTGGGGGAGCCCTACGACTGGAAGTCGGTAGCCGACGGGTTCGGCGTTTCCGGGTACAAGGTGACTACCGAGGGGGAGTTGTGGGCCGCCCTTAAGGATCACGAAGCCGGGGCGGGCACCGTGGTGATGGACCTCACCGAGTTCGGGTCCTGAGGCGAGGCGGTGGGCCATCCTCCGAGGCCTGAGACGGACATGAAACGACGGGGAGGAACGGTCCCTCCCCGTCGTTTTAGTCCTTGTAAGGAAGCTTACCAGATGGTCTTCTCCTCTACGGGCCTCTCCACGGGTTTCTCCTCAGCCTTTTCCCCTTCCTTGGGTTCCTCATGGGTGACTTCTTCGCCGGCCTTTGGGACCTCCGGCTCCGGCGATCCAAGTATCTCCCGTTCCAAGTCCCTGAGCAGGGCTTTCCTGGCCTGGGTTTCCAGTTCCTGGATAAGGGAGAAGCTCTTCTCCATCACTTCCCTCATCTGGGGTATCTGGTCCACTATCTGGTCCCTGAGGGCGAAGAAAGATGAGAGGATGCTCTCCTTCTCCTTCCTCATCTCCTGGAGGATACGCTCGCTCCTTTCCTGGGCCCTCTTGATGATGGCCGCCGCTTGGTTCCTGGCTTCCTGGAGGATATCGCCCGCGCTCTTCTGGGCGCTGGTGAGCGCGGTCTGGAGGGTTTGCTGCATGTCCTCATAATGAAGCACCTTGGCCTTCATGGCCTCCAGTGCCTCCTCCAGTTCCCTGACCCTGTTCTGTGCTTTCTCGAGCTCGTCGGCTACCAGGTCCAGGAAGGAGTCCACTTCCTCCTTGTCGTAGCCCCCTGCCGGTGCCGTGCGGAATTCCTTCAAGTGGATGTCCATGGGAGTGATGGCCACCTTCATCTCCTCCTTTTCCTTACCGAGGCCTTCCCGTCCATCTTCACTCAAAAAAACATCCCCCAACCCGATGCCTGTTCCCTTGCCTTTTCCCCCAAATTATACATGGTAGTCATGACGTATTAAATTATAGCAGCAGCACGACCAGCGTCTTGCACCCTTTTCCGGTCCACCACCCTCGACTTTACCGTCGGCGGTACCGTTTTCAGGTCGATCACCTTAGCCGCGTTTGAGCCACTCACCACCCCAGCCCTTTGCCGTCGGCAGTACCGTTTCCAGTGCCCGCGAAATCACCCTGCGCGAACCGCGAGATCAGCCGCGGTCCGGGAGATGAAGTGGCGGAAGGCGTACGTCATTAGATATATTATAAGGTTAATGTAGGAATATCGACGAAGTCGGGGGTTTCGTACGAAAAGATAGAGCGGAAAGGATTCGTGTTTCTCGTGAAGGGGGAGATCAGGTGAGTCCCATAAGATTCAGAGGCCCCAGGTTTTTCAAGCCCAACGTGGAGAAGATGGAGGCGAAGAGGGACGTGGAAGGGCTTATACAGGCCCTTGGCCACGAGGACCATGGCATCAGGGTCAACGCCGCCCTGGCCCTGGGGAAACTCAAGAATGCTGGCGCCGTGAAGGCACTGGTGGATGCGCTCAGGGACCCCAACGAGGACGTCAGGTGGGCGGCCGCCTGGGCCCTGGGGGAGATAGGGAAGCCAGCGGTGAGGCCACTGGTCCAAGCCTTGAAGGACGAGGAGGGCGAGGTGCGCTGGAAGGCGGCCTGGGCCCTGGAAAAAATGGGAAGACAGGTCCTCGATTCGCTCCTGGACGCCTTCGCCACCGAGGAGGGAGAGGCTAAGTCGAAGATCGCCATGGTCCTCGGTTCCATCGGTGATGTGAGGGCAGTGAGACCACTGGTGCAGGCCTTGGGAGATGAGGACGAGTCGGTACGCTGGGGTGCCAGGTGGGCGTTGCAGAAGTTGGGTGGGGCGGTGGTGCGTTCACTGGTGAAGACCCTGGAGGAGGACGAGGATCCACGGGCGAGGATGGATGCGGCGGTGGCCCTCGGGGTGATCGGCGACAGCTCGGCGGTACCCACTTTGGTCAGCGCCCTGTCGGACGAAAGCGAGGGGGTGAGGGAAGCAGCTGAAAGGGCCCTAGTGGAGATAGGGGATAAGAAAGCCGTTTCCTCTCTGGAGGGACTTTTGAAGCACCACGATGAAAAGGTGAGGGAGCATGCCCAGAGGGCGCTGGCAGGGCTTGGGTGGGCCCCGTTGGAGAAGGAGGAGAGGATAGAGTTCCTGCTCAAACACGGGCAATGGGGCAAGGTCCTGGAACAGGGAGAAGGCGTAGTGCCACTGGTGGTGAGAGAGCTTTCGGGCCGCGGGGGGGAAGACAGGAAGGAAGTGGCTAGGTTGATATCCGCCCGCGGACACCGCGTCAAGGCCAAGGTGATGGAGCTCCTATCGGATGTCGACGAGGCAGTGAGGAGAGAGGCTTCTTACCTTGCCCGGGAGATCGCCGACGAGTCCCTCCTCCCATACCTGGCTGATGCACTGGCGAGCACTGACCCGGTGGTGCGGAGGAACACCGCTCTCGCCCTGGCCAGG
>JAPWVA010000056.1 GCA_028275245.1 Actinomycetota bacterium | reverse complement strand
CCACTCGCCCTCACTTTCCGAGGAGGAAAAGACCTGTTGGGGAGCAAGTAGCAGGGAGAGCTCAGCGGGGCGCTTTAAGCGGTCCGATCTCCGCATCGCGGTGGACCAGGCCCTTCTCTTCCGAGTATCGCCGGGGGTGGTTTTCCTCTATCCTCGATCAACCCGGGCCCCCCGGCAAAGCACGGCAATCGGGTGTTCTTAACCCCGTTAATCTTCCTCCATCCTCGATCACCCCCGGACCCCGCGGCGGTGCGGGATGACTCCTTCCGGTAGATATATGGAGGTTTCCCCACTTCCTGGCCGCACTGCCCGCACCCTAAAGGCGGGGCGTGGGAAGCTGGAACCCAGCCCTTGAACCGGGTTCCCTGGGAGCGGGACCGTGGAGCGGGGATGAGGTCCGGGGCGGGTTCAGGTGGAAGAAGGAGAGGCGTCCCGGAGGGAATGGAACCCTAGGTAGTGGGCCAGAGCCCGGCAGGCCGAGGTGGGGGTGGGATAGG
Source organism: Actinomycetota bacterium (assembly GCA_028275245.1). Taxonomy (GTDB): domain Bacteria; phylum Actinomycetota; class Geothermincolia; order Geothermincolales; family RBG-13-55-18; genus JACVJK01. The sequence continues at coordinate 6,661 of JAPWVA010000056.1, read as the reverse complement.
CGGGTATGCCCGCCGAGTGCAGCCGCAGAAACTGGGTGGCCAGGAAGGAACCGGGGAAGAAAACGGCCACCATGGGCTTTACCACCTCGCCCTTGGCCTGTACCATCTCCTCGGTGATGGCGTTGAGGAGGCCCGGATCCCCCTTACGAGAGGCCGGCGCGGTTCCCACCGCCAGAATGACGTCCACCGATGGATCGGCGGCCACCGCCTTCAGTACCCGGGCGTAGACCCCGGGCCTCACTGCCCCGAAGCCCAGGTCCACTGGGTTGGAGGGACTGGTCCCCTCGGCGGGGAGTATCTCCCGCAGCGTCTCCACCGTGGAGGGCGCCAGGGAGGAGAGCTCCAGGCCCGCTTCCTCCACCGCGTCGGCCGCGTTGACGGCCAGGCCACCCGGGGAGCTTACCACCGCCACCCTTCTTCCCCCGGCCGGCGGAAGGTGGTGGAGGGCGGAGGCGACGTCCAGCAGCTCTCCCAGGTCCTGTACCAATATGACGCCGGCCTGCCGAAGCGCCCCCACGAGGATCTCGGAACTTCCCCCCAGGGCGGCGGTGTGGGAGGCGGCGGCCCTCTTCCCCCCGGCTGTTCTACCTCCCTTCATGAGCACTACCGGGATCTTTCCCCGGGCTCGGCGGGCAACCCCCAGGAAGCGGCGGGCATCCCTGATCTCCTCGAGGTAGGCCAGCACCATTTCAACGTCGGGGTCTTCCAGGAAGTATTCGAGGAAGTCGGTGCAGTTGAGGTCCAGCTCATTGCCGCTGGAGACGATGCGATCGAAGGTTAGGCCCCGCTCCAAGGCGGAAAGGAAGGTGATGCTGGCCAAGGAGCCGCTTTGGGAGATCATGCAAAGCCTACCCTGGGTCGGGAACATGCCGGCGAAGAGGGCTACCTTCCCGCGGGATGAGTACACGCCCATGCAGTTGGGGCCCACCAGCCTGAGGTTAGAACCCTCCATGGCCCCGAGGATCTCGGCCTCCAGGAGCTTGCCCTCCTCCCGTCCCGTCTCCGAGAAACCCGCTGTGTTGACTACGCACCCGGCCACTCCCGCGCGGGCGCATTCCCCGACCAACCCGGGGACGGCAGGCGGGGGCACGCTGAGGATGGCCAGGTCCACATCCCCCGGGAGGGATTCGATGGAAGGGTAGCATTTGAGGCCCATGACCTCTTCGTAGCGGGGGTTCACCGGGTAAAGCTTCCCCTCGAAGCCCATATCCAAGAGGGAGCGGAGGAGTAACGAGCCCGGGCTGTCCTGCTCCCGAGAGACACCCGCCACCGCCACGGAGCGGGGAAAGAAGATGCGGTCGAGGGATTCCTTGAGGCGGCGGTCCATCTGTGAGTCAACCACCGTTGGCGCTTTCGGGTATGGGAGGGCAGAGGCGCAGGGTCCGGGGGCGGTACTCGTATTCCCGCACCGCTTTCTCGTAGACCTCCACGGTGCTTCGGGCGATACGACGCCAGTTGTACTTCTCCTGGATAAAGTTCATGGCGTCCCGGCTCAGCCTCCTAGCCAGACCCTGGTCCTTGAGAACCCTGATCATGGCATGGGCCAAAGATTCCGGGTCTCCCGGGCGGAACCGTAGGCCCGTCTCCTCGTGCACCACTATCTCCTTGAGCCCTCCTGTGTCGGCTACGATGACAGGGCACCCGGCCACCATGGCCTCCAGCACCACCATGCCGAAGGGTTCGTACAGGCTGGGGACCACCGTGAGATCGGCGCTCTTGTAGAACTTCACCAGCGCCTCGGAATCCACGAAGCCGAGCATCTTTATCTTATGACTCAGGCCCAGTTCCTCTACCATGGCCTGGAGGGCACGGGCATGGGGTCCGGTGCCGGCCACCAGGAAGCACAGGTCCGGGACCTCCTCCAAGACCTTGGGCATGGCCTCGATGACCGTCTGCACCCCCTTTTCGTAGACCAGCCTTCCCACGAAGAGAACCATCCTACGGTCGGGATAAACGAATTGGCGGTGGATGCGCCCGCGATCTGGCTCCACCCGGAAAAGGTCGTACTCGATCCCGTTGGGGATGACCGTTACCTTGTCAGGTGGTAACTCGAATATGCGTACCACCTCGTCCCGCATGTAATTGCTGCAGCAAATGGTGCAAACGCTCTCGTAGGTGAGCCACCATTCCACCTGGTGAATGATCTTCTGCATGGTCCCCGGGAGCCTTCCCTGGTGCCTCCCGTACTCGGTGGCGTGGATGGTGGCCACCAGGGGGATGCGGTATGCGTGCTTGAGGGCGATGGCGGCATGGGCCACCAGCCAGTCGTGGGCGTGGATGACGTGGACCTTTCCTATCCTCTCGTTGAGGAGGGGCACGGCCCTTTCCAGGAGGGCCACGTTGAACTGGAGCGTCCAGGGTACCCAGTCATCCTGGGGTATTTGGGGGGGATAAAGGGGAACCCGGTAGATGTGCACCCCCTCGGCTTCCTCGTAGTCGGGAGCTCCCTCCGCGTCCTTGGTCACCACGTGAACCCCGATTCCCAAGCGGGCCAGGTTCACCGCCAGCTGGTGGACATGGGTTCCCAACCCTCCGACGATCCTTGGGGGATACTCCCAGGAGAGAATGAGTACCTTCACTTAATAACCCCCAGGTCCCTTCGGGGAAACCTCCTCCCGGCCCCGGAAAGATCCGCCCGGCCAAGGAGAAATTCTATATAAGGGGAAAAAGATTGGCAATAATGGAATAAATTGGAATGCTTTTGATCATCTAACGATATTTTCCATTTTCTACTAGTCAATCTCCCAGAACTGCAATCCCAGGAAGGGGAAGGGGTTGTCCAGCAGTTCCAAGCGGGGAAGGACCTCCTCTAGACCCCTATTGTCCCCCTCCTCTAGCAGGTCGAGGAGGCGGTGGAACCTTTCCGCGTGCGCGCAAAACCTTTCCTCCGAGTAACCCGCAGCGGAATCCCGGGATACCATGTAGGGCCAGTCACTTGACTGGAGGAGGAGCAGCTCTCGTCCCGCCTGGGCCAGGGCCCGCCGCTCCAGGTCGGGGCTGCCGACCTTCCGTCCCCGGCCGCTCAAGGCGCGGACGAACCGTTCCTGCGCTCGATGGAGGGTCTCCCACATCCAGGCGGTCCTGGGATTGATCCACGGGCTGAAGTCCCCCTCCGGTGCCCAGGAGGTCTCCCCAGGGCTCAATGACTCCAGGGTATGGACTGGCGCCCCGGCGGCCACTCGGGCCGGTAGCTCCAGGTGGCCTTCCAGCAGGGAAAGCACCTCCCGCAACCAGTGGGGCCCTTCCCACCACCAGTGCCCCATAAGCTCCGTGTCGTAGGCGGCCAGCAGGCAGCGGATCCCTCGGCTATACCCATCCATCGCGCTCTCACCGTTTCCCTCCGGTGAACGCAAGATGCACTCCAGCCTTTCCATGACACGCCCTGCGAATTCCCGGGCGTCCCTCTCCGCCTGTTCCACCGCCTCCTCCGGTCGGTAGATCTCCTTGAGGTCCAAGGGTGTGTCCAGCGAGGTCACCTTCCAGTATTGGAACCCATGTCCCTGGTGGTCCCTCTTGCAGTATTCCCGGTAGGGTCCCCGGCTGGGGATGCCCGTTTCAGTCCATACCCACCGGTGGGTCTCGCCGTCCCTGAGGAGGGCCACCAGGGGCGTGTCCCCCAGCCTCCGGGGCAGGGAGGTATCCCTGGCCGCGGAGTGGTCGAGCACCACGTACCGAAGGGGTGGCGAGAACTCGGCGAGCACCCGGTCCAGCTCGGGGGTATAAGCACACTCGGGCAACCAGAAGCCCGCTGGTTCCCTGTGAAAGAGCCGACGATACTCCTCTATACCCACCGCCACCTGGGCCCTGCGGAAGGGATGGGACCTGAGGGAGGGGAGGTGGGCGTGGGTCGCGGCACTGGCCAGGACCTCCACCTTACCGGAGTCCATGGCCCGGGCCAGGGTCTCCACCATCCTCCCCCGGAACCTCTCCTCGAACTTCCGGAGGAGGCCTCGCAATTCGTTTCGGTAGAAACGGGCTAGGTCCGCACGGGTCCGGTCGCCCATTCCCTCGAGGCGGGCTATTTCCTCCTCCGCTTGCCTGATCCGGTTGAGGAGATAGCCCTGGAACCGACTCTCCAGGTATGTGTCCCGGAGCTGCTCGGCGAGGATGGGGGTGAGGGTGAGGGCGAGCTTGCCCCGGGCCCTTCCGCCGGCCAGGTCGTCCACCAGCTCCCACACGGGCAGGTAACACTCGGCCCAGGCCTCCAGGATCCACTGCTCCCCACAGGGCCAGTCACCGTTCCGGCGCACGTAGGGCATGTGGGTATGGAGGAGGAGGCAGGCCACGGGTGTGGCTTCCCCCGCGGTTTGTCCGCGGGATGGGGAGGCCTTGCCGGCTGGGGTGGATGTCGCCTCCACCCGGCGCGGTCCCTTGAGATGGTTCCTGCGACCGTCCGGCATCCAGACCTCCCGAGCTGATCCTGACCAGGCTTAGCGAATCTCCGCGGCTTGGTGGCATTGCCACCGCCTGCAGATGGCCGTCGCCGTCTTGAGGGATGGGACCTCTGTACCCGGACCACGGCTCCCCGGGCCATTTTACCAGCGGGAGAGGGGGTCTTCCGCTGGGTTCTTGCTCCCTTCACACATTGAGAGGGGAGCGGGCGATTTCACCAGGGGAAAGGACATTCCCGGCGGAGTCGCGGGTCCCAGAGGTTCCGCCACCTGGCGGCCCGTTGCCCCTTTAGGCTGGATCTTGCCGGTTTCCCACCGAAAGGTCTCCAACCGTCCAACCGTTCATTCCTTCCATCCCATCCCGATGAAGTCCAGGGCCTCCTCCAGGCCCCGATCGGAAACCCGGAAGCAGCGGGTGGTGAGGGAGGGGAGGAAGAAGGGCAGGTAGAAGAGGCGCTGGAGCAGGGGCGGGATGTTAAGGCAGAACTGGGAGAAGTTCCGCCCCACCAGGAGGTCATGCAGGCGGAGCCTGCCGGCGTGGAAGACCCCCTTTACCTCAACCCTGGGGAAGAACCCCTCCATAAAGGCGCGGAACTCCTCCAGGTCGTACTCGCGCACATGGAAGGGGTTGATGGGGGTGTCCCTTCCCGGAGAGAGGATGAGCCGGTTGGGGGTGGTGATGACACACATACCGCCCCGCCTCAACACCCTCCTGGCCTCCTGCAAGAGCTTTTCCGGCTTTTGGAGATGCTCCACCACCTGGAGGGAACAGACCAGGTCGAAGGAATCATCCTCCAGGTCCAGGGAGCAGATGTCCATGTAAAGGAAGCGCAGGTTCCTCCTACGGTAGGTCTTGCGGGCGTGATAAACGGCTTCGGGGGCCAGGTCCACCCCCACCGCCTCCTCCGCCACCCCGGCCAGAAGGTCCACTCCGTATCCTTCGCCACTTCCCAGGTCCAGGACCCTTTTCCCGCGGGCCAGAGGGAGGAGGTATTCGTAGGCCACCAGGTGCCTCTGGAACCAGTAATTCTCCTCCCGGAGCCCGGGAAGGGTCCTCTCGCCGGTGAGCACTAAAGGGGGATAGCTGTCCTGGGGCAGGTCGGCGGTGTAGACCTCGTCTTCCATGGTGTGCTCCCCTTTCTCCGGTTACCTTTCCAGGATACAGGGATAGCCCGGGAACCGGTGGGTTGCCGTGCGCCCCCGGGACGACGCGGTAGATTATAGATTAAACGATCCCCGTTCGGTCTCCCACCGCCGTGCCTTCCCTCCCCTCAAGGCGACGGTGCGGTCTCCGCCTGTGCCTCCGGATCTTCCCTTTTTCGCATCGTCACCCGTCCTAGCTGATTAGGGGAGCATTTCTGTCAATCAGGGACGGTATGGCCCGCCCTCGAACCTTCCCCGGACTCCACTGGTTTTAACCGATTAATCGGATCCCCGAAAAAAGGGAGGCCGCTGTGGGCAGCGTGCGATATCCCGGGCGGTGTGGGTGTAGTCATTGCGCCGGGATGGCGCGGGTACCACGGAGGCAGGCCCAGTCCCGCTTTCGGCTTACGACCCGGGGCGCCGGGAAGGCCCGTGACCTCACCTTCCTCCTCATTTCACCAGCTCGAGAAGACGCCGGAAGCTCTCGTCGTCGGCCCGTGCTGCCACCTCGTACATGGCCGCCTCCGTGGTGGTTATCACCGCGCCCTCCCTGGCCATTCTCTCCAGGGCTGTGGCGTGGTCCCCATGCCGGCGGGAGCTCACTGCGTCCGAGAGCACCTGGACCTGGAACCCCCGGTGCAAGGCGTCCAACACCGTCTGGGCCACGCAGATGTGGGTCTCTATGCCCGCAACCAGGAGCCTTTTCCTGCCCCGGGTGGCCAGCTCGCGCCCGAACTCCTCCACCCCGAAGCAGCTGAAGATGCGTTTCACGATGGGCCGGTACTCGGGAAGGACTTCCCGGATCTCCTCCACAGTGGTCCCCAGCCCTTGAGGATAGTGTTCGGTGAGGACCACCGGGACGGCGTATATAGAGGAAAAGCGCAGGAGCAAGCGCATGTTGCGGGTTATCTCATCCCTGCGGTCCATGGCCCGCATCAGCTTCTCCTGGGGGTCGATGAGGACCACCAGGCTGTCGTCGGCGTTGGCCAGTGAAGGATGGCGTTCCATGCTTTCCTCCTTTCCTCGGATAGCCTTGGGAGCACCGCGCATCCCCGGAGCCCGGCAGCACAGGCTTCGCCCGAGGATCGACCTATCGGCCACGCGGTGCGGTCCTACGGTGGTCGGGA
>JAPWVA010000055.1 GCA_028275245.1 Actinomycetota bacterium | reverse complement strand
TGGATAAGTGGCGCGATACGTCGCCTGAAGGGGAACTGGTCCTTTATCCTGGCTGTAATGCCCTTACCCTCCCCCACCTCCTGGACTCCCCCCTCCTGGAAGAAGTGACCATCTCGGGGAGCTTCAACCTTTGCTGCGGGGAGATGTACTTCCGCATGGGCATCTTCGACGAGGTGGAGAGAACGGCGGAGAGGCTTACTCGCTACTTCCGGGGTAAGGGCATCGGGACCATGCTCTTCGTCTGCCCGGCCTGCCTGAACATGTTCCGCAACGTACTGCCCTCACTTTTCGGCGCGGAATTCCCCTTCGAGAAACGCTACCTGGGAGATTACCTCCTCGAGAAGGCAAGGTCGGGCGAGCTGGAGACGGGGAGACTTCCGGCGAGAAAGGTGGCCGTACACGACTCGTGCCACGGAAGGGTGCTCGGCGATGAGATCATGGCCACGGCCAGGGAGATCTACCGGTGGCTGGGACTTAAACCCGTGGAGATCACCCCGGACCCTTCGCGGGGTCTGTGCTGCGGAATGGCTGCGGGATGTAACCGTTACCGCCCGGAAGACATATACCGAGCCTCGGTGAGGGAACTGCGAGCCGCATCCCGCACTGGGGCTGACGAGATCGCCACCTACTGCGGGGGTTGCCATTTAACCCTCTCCCTCATGAAATGGCTTTACCCCGTCCGCCAGCCGGTCCGCCACCTCATGGAATACCTGAGGGAGGCAAGGGGAGAGGAGGTGCCGCTGAGAACCGCGCGCAAGAGGTCCCTGCGCATGCTAGCCAACATTTCTGTTAAGGCTATCCTGAAGATGGCCTCGAGGAAGACCTTCCGGCTCCGGGTGGGCTGACGCCAAGTTCCACCAGTCCATTTCCTCCCCACCGTACCGGAGGTACTCGCTGGGGAATCCCCAAGCAAGGAGTCCCTGAAGCGGAGAGCCTCTCTTTTTCCACGGCCACGCTGCTCGGCCCGCCGGGCCCGTGACCCACCGGGAGCATATGAGGTGTCCTCCCACTTCTGGAATTAGGGGACCAAGGAAACCCAGGGGCCAACGCCCGTAAACCTCCTCCCCTGGCCAGGGTATAAATAAGTATTGATAATAATATGCATTAACATTAATAATTCTAATGGTGCAGCCGTGGGCTGGCAACGCCTGCGAGTCCGGAAGTAAGAAGGGCAGGAGGCTACCAGAACGGATCGTAAAAGGAGGGGAGATGAAAAGGTTACACGATTTCCTAAAATCCCGTTGGGGTATCGTGTCTGCAGGCCTTCTCATCGGGATCCTCGCCTCCACGCTCCAGAAGCTGGGGAACCCTAAGAACATGGGCATCTGCGTGGCCTGTTTCGAGAGGGACATCGCGGGATCCCTAGGGCTGCACCGCGCCTCCACGGTCCAGTACATCAGGCCTGAGATCATCGGGTTCGTCTTCGGGGCCCTCATTGCCGCCCTCCTATTCCGCGAGTACCGCGCCAGGGCGGGTTCGGCTCCCATCATCCGTTTCATGTTAGGCTTCTTCGCCATGGTGGGAGCACTGGCTTTCCTGGGTTGCCCGTGGAGGGCACTGCTGCGCCTGGCCGGGGGGGACGGTAACGCCATAGTGGGCCTATTGGGGTTGATATGTGGAGTCGGCATCGGCGTCCTGTTCATCCGCAGCGGGTACAACCTGGGGCGCAGCCGCGACGCCCACCCGGCGGTGGGAGCCATGCTCCCCTTACTGATGCTGGGCCTCCTCTTGCTCCTCATCATCAAGCCGATTCTCCCGAGCGGCGTGCCCTTCTTCAGTGCCGAGGGCCCCGGCTCCCAGAGGGCCAATTATCTAGCCGCCTTGGGCATCGCCGTTGTCATAGGCTTCGTTGCCCAGAGGACCAGGTTCTGCACTATGGGAGCGATCCGGGATGTCATCCTGATGAGGGACTTCCACCTGGGAAGCGGCGTGGTAGCCCTGTTGGTTGGGGCATTCATCATGAATCTCGTATATGGGCAGTTCCACTGGGGTTTTGCCGGCCAACCCGTGGCCCACACAAACCAGCTCCTGAACTTCGGCGGGATGCTTCTGGCAGGGCTAGCCTTTGCGCTGGCGGGCGGCTGCCCTGGGAGGCAGCTATTCCTCTCCGGAGAGGGGGACGGTGATGCCGCCGTCTTCGTCCTGGGGATGATCGTAGGGGCGGCCTTCGCCCACAACTTCACCACGGCTGGGACCCCTTACCCCAACAACCCGCCCGCTTGGGGCTGGGGGACAGGGGCGGTCTTGGTGGGCCTCGTCTTCTGCCTGGCGCTGGGATTCCTTATGCGTAGGTCGGTGGAGGGCTAAAACGCACCAGCCCACTGCAGGGGGGTCCCCGGGTGAGAGAAAGCTTTTACCATAGCGAGGAGGTGAATGCCTTGGATATTCTGGACTGTCGCGGCCTTTCCTGCCCCTTGCCGGTAATGCATACCAGGAAAAAGTTGGAAAAGCTGGCGGCTGGCGAATCTCTGGAGGTGATCGTGGACACGGGCACCTCCCGGGACAACGTATCGCGCCTGGCCAAGAAAGAAGGCTGCGAGGTCACGGTGAGGGAGACTGAGGAGGGGAACTACATCCTCACCATAACCCGCAAGGCGTGAACCGTCCCCGAGTTGCCGGGGGAGTGGCACATGGTTTGGGGGAAGAGGAAGGATGTTTTCGGAGACCGCCCTTGTAGGGTGGTCCTTTTTCACGGCTCCCACTGGGCCATCAAGGCCGAGTCGGTAGCCCGCCGCGAGGGCCTCACGGTGAAGCTCATCCCCATCCCCAGGTACATGAGTTCCGACTGCGGGGTCTGCCTCCGCCACCTGGCGGAGGATACCGACAGGTTGTTGGAGATCTTGTCAGGGAACGGAATAACCTACGACCGCGTGGAGGACCTGCTGTGTTGATGGGCAAAAACCGCCATGCCGTTCCCGATGACCCCCGGGGTCCGCAGGAGAGGGACCGGCCAGTCGAACAACGTCAAAGGGAGGAGGCACGGAACACCAGGGTGAAGGTCGAGCCGGCGCCAGGCTCACTCTCCACCTCCACCCGGCCACCGTGCAGCTCCATCACGTGCTTCACTATGGATAGCCCCAGGCCAGTGCCACCGCTTTCCCGGCTGCGTGCCTTGTCCACCCGGTAAAAGCGTTCGAAAACCCTGGAAAGTTGGTCCCGGGGAATGCCGATCCCCGTATCGGTCACCGATATCCTCACCTCGCCGCCCCGGCGGCATGCCTCCACCGTCACCAGGCCTCCCTGGCGGTTGTATTTCACCGCGTTGTCCACCAGGTTGGAGAGGGCGACGGTGAGGAACCTGCGATCCGCCCTCAAGAGAATTCCTTCCGTAGGTCCCCTCCGAAGATTTACCTCGTACCTCCGGGCCAGCTTCTCCTTATCCGAGAGCACCTCCTCCACCACCTGTTTTATCCTCACCTCTTCCATCTGGGGAGCTATCTCCTCCGACTCAAGCCGAGAAAGGATCAGAAGATCCTCCACCAGCTGCGATAGCCTGCGGGTCTCCCTCTCCAGGTCTTTGAGGAACCTTTCCACCAACTCGGGCTCCCCGATGGCGCCGTGGGAAAGGGCGTCCACCAGCGCGGTAACGTTGGCCACCGGGGTCCTCAGCTCGTGCGAGATGTTGGCCACGAAATCCCGGCGGATCATCTCCACCCTGCGCCTGGCCGTTATGTCCTCGAGAATCACCACCGCCGGGTTACCCCCACCCATCTCCACTCCCAGGGGAGCCGCCTTCAGGTGCACCATCGTGCCTGGGGGATTCGATAACTCCAGCTCCTCCTCCACCTCCCGCCCTCCCAAAGCTTCCTTTGCCATCACCCTAACCCTGGCAGGGAGAGGGGTTTCGTCGATTTCCCGGCCCACCACCGCATCCCTCACCAAACCGAGGATCCTTCCCATGGCCTCGTTGACCAGGGTTACCCTACCCGTGCCGTCTAAGGCCATTATCCCGGCGCTCACCCTGTCCAGGACCGCTTTAAGGTCCATATCCCCGGGATGCCCGCCATCCCCGCCTTCTTGCCCTTTGTCCGGCATCATCCCGTTCATCACCGTATCATCCATCCCCCTTGGCATGCCCATGCCCCAGGTGATGATCCTTCCCATGATCACACCTACCCGGACAACGGGCCTTGCCCGGGCAAGCCCGGAAATCTAACCATAGTAGGAAGGCCATCAGGTCTCCAGCCGGTATCCCACGCCCCTCACGGTCACTATCCTTCGAGGCCGGGAAGGATCTTCCTCCAGCTTCTCCCGCAATTTCCTGACGTGCACGTCCAGGACCTTGGGCGTCCCGTAAAAATCCCCTTCCCAGGCACGGTTTATCAGATAACTCCTGGAAAGCGCCCTTCCCGGCCTTTCCATCATGCATTCCAATAGCCGGAACTCAATGGGGGATAGTTGGACCTGCTTCCCAGAAAGCCACACCTCGTGCCTGGCCCTGTCCAGGACCAAGTCCCCCGCCCTCAGGATATCCTCTCCGCCTTCTTCCCGTCCTCGCCCCGTCCGTCGCAAAACCGCTCTGACCCGGGCCAGGAGCTCCCTGGGGTTGAAGGGCTTGGTCACGTAATCATCGGCCCCCATCTCCAGGCCCACCACCTTGTCCACGTCGGAATCACGGGCGGTGATGACGATCACGGGGGTATCCTTGGCCTTCCTCAGCTCTCTGCAAACCTCAAGTCCATCCAGGCCTGGCAACATGAGATCCAATAGCACCAGGTCGAAATCCTCCTCCAGCGCTCTGCGCAGCCCAGCATCACCATCCCCCACCACTTCCACCTGGAAGCCCTCACGGCCCAGGCTGTAAGCCAGGGCTTCCGCCAGAGGCCTTTCATCCTCGATGATGAGTATCCTTCGTTTGACCATGCCAACCCCCTTCCACAGGCCAAAAGTATATTGTCTGGGGAATGGGTGGGTAAATCACCCTTCCCATTCATGTCCCCGTGGTCGTATGCTATCCGCGCAGATCCGCTCCGGGATAGTATCCGGCATCCCCTTGCGGAAAGAGGGTCGTCATCCCCGGCCCGGTAATGGAGTCGGAGTGGGAATGACCGGAAGGGGAATCGGTCAAGGGAATATCCCGGGCGGCAGTGCAGTACTTGGGGTACCCTGCCCCCTTAGGGTCACCTCTACCCCCGCAAGGCACGGGCGTGGAAACGCCCGTGACATCCTTCCCAGAGGGTCTGGAGGACCCGAGTCAAGCACGAGAAGGGGAGTGACGGAGACGAGCCCAGGAAAGCACGGCCACCCTACTCGGCGTAGGGAACGTCGCAGGCCCCTACCTAAAAGAATCTATAAGCTCAACGACGCGAAAAACCGGTAAGGGATGGAGGGACCCCGACGGGAAGCCCTCCCTCAGCTTAGGAAAAGGTCCTCCGAAGGCGACGCCCCGTGTGCTCCCCCAGACCGCTCCCCCTATAAAAGAGACGGGGTGGGCTGGCCACCCCGCCCCTTCTACCGTTTGACTCCTATGCCTACTTCTCCACCCTTTCCCAGAGCGTTGCGTTGGCGTTGCCGAAACCTCCACAGAGGGTGGCCACCCCGTACCTTGCCTCCGGATAGTCCGTCTTCATGATATTGTTGAGGGTGATGACGATGCGGCACCCGGATTCGCCCAGGGGATGGCCCAGTGCCAGTGCGCCGCCCCAAACGTTGATGTTCTCGAAGGGGGCGTTGTAGCCGATGCCTAGCTCCCGGATGACCGCCAGGGCCTGGGTGCCGAAGGCCTCGTTGAGCTCCCATAGGTCGATATCCTTCACGGTGAGGCCCTTCCTCTCCAGCAACTTGCGCACGGCGTACACGGGGCCGATGCCCATGATGGTGGGGTCGCAACCCGCCATGCAACCTCCGGCATACTTGAGGTGGTAATCCAGCCCCAGCTCGTCGGCCTTCTCCCGGCTCATAAGCAGGGCGGCACAAGCCCCCACGGTAAGGGGGGAGCTGATGGCGGCGGTGACTATCCCGTCGGGCTTGAAGGCGGGCCTCATCTGGGCCATCTGCTCCAGGCTGGGGTTGTCCCTGATCCATTGGTCCCGGTCCACGATGATCTCGTTACCATTCTCGTCCAGACCCGGGACGGGCACGATCTCGTTCTTGAACTTGCCGGCATCCCTGGCCTCCTTAGCCTTGATATGGCTCCAGTATGCCATGAGCTCGGCATCTTCCCGGGATACGTTGTACACCTGGGCTATCTTCTCCGCCGTCATCCCCATGGGCAACTCCAGGGGGTTATAGTACTCGGCTATTCTGGGGGGTATGTCCATGTTCATCGCCATGGGGACGTTCATCATGTCCTCCACGCCGGAGGCGATGAATATGTCACCCTCCCCACACATGATGGCCCGGGCGGCATGCTCGATGGCACTCATACCGGAGGGGCACTGCTGGCAGATGCCGTTGGTGGGTACACTCTCCGGCAAGCCAGAGGCAAGCCATCCCAGGCGGGCGATATCGTTCTGCATCCCGGTCTGGTTGGCGGTGCCGCAAAAGACCGCATCCACATCCTCCGGCTTCACCTGGGGGTTTCTTTCGAAAAGGGCCTTGTAAACGTAGGTGAGAAGCTCGTCCGGGCGACGGTTGCGGAACCAACCCTTCTCCTGGTGAGCCCGGCAGTTAGCGGTCCTAACGCCGTCCACCAGCACGCATTCTCTCAGTTCTGCCATGTCCCTTACCTCGCTTTCTCTCTCGAAACCTGCACCGACCTAGATCCCTTACCTCCCGGTAACCAATAGGTATGACCAATTATAACAGAAGCGGTGGGGTCATGCCGGGATGGCTCTTGGCCCATTTCCCCCTGGCCCAGTCCCGGCCGCTTCCCACCTATTGTCCTGAGACTCCCGTATTGGCGGAATTCCCCGAGCCCTGAGTTGGCACCGCGGTGCCATCCCCTGCCCGGCACCGTCCCCGAAGCGCCAGGGTTGGTTCCACGAAAGGGGCACCAAGGACGATATTAAGCCTTAGGGAATGCCGGTACGCAGGTTCAGCTCCATCGATGACCTGCCGGGTACCTAGCCGGGTTAAGAGGCATTAAGATATTCTGGGTAAAAGTGCAAGATAAGGGTAATGTCCCATGGAACCGAGGTTGGAGTTCTGCCCCCGTTGCGGTGTCCCTCTCTACATAGCCCGGGAGCACTCCTGGTTGGACAGCGGGGCCATAGTTCAGACCCACTCTCCGACGGTG
>JAPWVA010000176.1 GCA_028275245.1 Actinomycetota bacterium | reverse complement strand
GCAGCGCTGGGGGATGTGCGGTTTAACCTGGAGAAGGCGAGGGGTTTGATCAGGGAGGCATTCCGCCAGGGCTGCGAGATGGTCATCCTCCCGGAGTTCTTCCCCACAGCGGTGGCCTTCCACCCCTCCCTCCTGAAAGCCGCCATGCCCCTGGAGGGCCCTGCCCCCCAGCTGATGCGGGAGATGGCGGTGGAGCATGGGGGCTACGTGGGCGGGTCCTTCATCGCCTCGGTGGGCCGGGACAACCTGAACGTCTTCGCCCTGGCCTTCCCCGACGGACGCTATGCCACCCATGCCAAGGACCAGCCCACCATGTGGGAGAACTGCTATTACCGGGGCGGGAAGGATGAAGGGATCCTAAACACCCCCCTGGGCCCCGTGGGGGTGGCGCTCTGCTGGGAGCTGGTGCGCACCCGGACGGCGAGGAGGCTCCGGGGAAGGGTGGACCTCCTGGTGGGCGGTTCCTGCTGGTGGACGGTGCCCGACCGCGCCATCCCCCTCCCGGGGAAGCGGAAAGCGCACCTGGAGAACCTTGAGGTGATGCGGGAAACCCCCGTACGCATGGCCAGGATGGTGGGAGTGCCCGTGGTGCACGCCGCCCACGCTGGGGAGTTCACGGCCCGCATGCCCTTGGTCCCTTTCTTGCCCTACCGCTCGTACTTCCTAGGGGACACCATGATCGTGGGCCCTACTGGGGAGATCCTCGCCCACCTGGAGAGGAAGGACGGGGAGGGCATCGCCGTGGCCGAAGTGGAGCCCGGCAGGGTGGAGCCACAGGAGGAGATACCGCCGGGTTTCTGGATACCTCGCCTGCACCCCCTCATCAAGCTGGCCTGGCACTACCAGAACGCTCACGGAAGGGCTTATTACGTCATTAACAAGAGGTTGGGCAGGATCCGGACGGGGTGAGGTGATCGGGCCCGCGAGGAAGGTGATCGAGGTGGGAGAAAGCGTAACCCCTAGGATGGCCTCTTCCCTCGTGCTGGTGAGGGACGGGGTCGATCCCGAAAGGGGAGGAAGACGCCTGGAAGTCCTCATGATACACCGCCAGCAGGGCAACGTCTTCGCCCCCGGGGTCATGGCCTTTCCGGGGGGAGCGGTGGAGGAAGCCGATCGGCGATTCCCTCCCCGCCTCCTCGGGTACTCGGGAACTTACCTTCCAGAAGATGGCAAACTACCTACCGGGGGAACCGTCTTGGAGAAGCTGGTCGCAGAGGGACTTTCGCCCGATGATGCCTTGGCGGTGCTAGTGGCCGGCCTGCGGGAGACCTTCGAGGAGACGGGGATCCTCCCGGACTGCATATCCGCTGGGGAGGGGGCACTCCCGACGGGAAGCCTTGAGCTGGTGAGGGCGAGAACGCTGCTCAGGTCAAGAAAAGTGTCTTTCCAGGAGATCCTGGAGGCCCTGGGGGCCACCGTCGATCTCTCCCGGGTCCGCTACCTGGCTCACTGGATAACCCCGGAGGGGATGCCCACCAGGTACGACACCCGCTTCTTCCTGGTCCCCTGCTCCTTCCGAGAGGCGCTGGACTGCGAGCGGGAGGAGATATGCTCCTACGCTTGGGTCAATCCTCGGGAGGCCCTCGAAAGGTGCCGGCAGGGAGAATTCCCCATGCTCCCTCCTACGGTGGCGGTACTCTCCTCCATCGCCGGCTGCGCCGACCTATCCTCGGCGCTGACGGAAACGGCGGGGAGGGAAGTGAGGGCGGTGTGCCCCAGGCTGGTGGAAAGGGATGGAGAGCTCGTGCTAGAGATCCCCCCAGACGCGGGCTGAAAACCCTGCGCCTCAACCAGTCGCTTATGCCAATGATCACTATTCATGCCATGCCCTGGAAAGCCGGGGTTATAGCTGGTAAGCTTCCGCACGGCCCAGCCGCTGGATAGCTGTCCTCACACCTGCATCCCTGGACGTACACCACCCTTGGGGACAGAGACCCCGAGGAAGGTCACTCGCGCCAAGTCCCCCTGTGCCTAGGGGTCAAGCTTCCTAGCCTCTCTTAAACCTCCGGCGCTTCCCCCTTCGTCCGGCAGCCCCCGCCAGCGAGAGCATCCCCAGGGCAATACCCGCGGCGGGAAGCATGCTCCCGGTCCCACAGGAGGCATATACGGTGAAGGCGCCCGCCAGGCGAGCGGACCTGCCGTCGGGTAACTCGACCACTAGATCGTAAAGCCCGGGTTCCACGCCCAAGAGTCCCACCGTGCACTTGAGTAGGTTCCCGGAGACGACGTTCACGTTGTAACCGGAGATGGTCGAGGCGCCCTTTACCAGTTTCACCCCGGCGCCCTGGATAAAGCCGGTCCCCTCCACCGTAAGTTCCAAGGATACCGTCAACTGATTACCGGAACCCGGGCTCACGGAGGTCACGGAGAGGGTTTGGAGCTCGGGTGGGGTACGCAGGATGAGGCCGCGGTAGCCTACGGCCCAAGCGGTCACGCCGTCCCTCGATGATACGTCGAGCAGGTCGCAGGCCATATCAATGGGGGGCGTCTCGTCCACCCAGCTCGCCCCGCCGTCTACGGTCTTGAGGACCTTGTATTCACCGAAGCCGGAGGCCACCGCCCAGGCCAGGTTCGGCCCGGGCATGGAACACCCGTTCGTGTCGCCGCCCGCGGAAGGCGGCTTGGTATGAGACCACCAGCTGGCTCCACCGTCGTGGGTCACCATCAAGTCGTTCTCGTAGAGATAGTGGAGCGCAAGGTAGATGATATTGGGCGCCAGTGGCGAGTAGAACAGGGTCGGGAACGGAGAATAGACTATGTCCCTGCCCACCGCCACCACGTCCACGGCGGATGCCGCCTCGATGTCCACCACGTACTCGTTGTAGGTCCCGGTCATCGCGGCCTGCCAGGTGGTCCCTCCGTCGACGGTCTTCATGACCACTGGCAGGTAAGGGGCGTTTTCGTAGGGAGGCGGCATAGGTATCGGGGGGGAGACGGGGAGGTCACGGTTCCACGTCTCGCTCCGGGCCCCCGCCCACGCCACCCGCTCGCTCACCGCGTAGATGCAGGTTATCTCCTGGGTCGTACCCGAGGGCTGCTCCCACCAGCTTTTGCCGCCGTCCGTGGTCTTGAGGATCCTTCCTAAGGCCCCTGCCGCCCAGGCGATATTGCCGTCTACGGCCGAGATGGAGGTGAAGTAATAGGGCTCGCCCACGACGTATTGCACGTTCCAGCTCTTTCCACCATCCACAGTCTTGGCGATGAAGTTGACCCCGGTCCCCGGGTCCCCTTCCCTACCTACTACCCAAGCCGTTTCCGCGTCCACCGCCCAGATGTCGAAGACATGGGTGGAGGACTTCTCGTATACTTTCTCCCAGGTCTTTCCACCATCCAGCGTCCTGAGGATAACCCCGTCACCGCCTATCCATGCCGCCTTGGAGTCGACGGCGGAGACGCTCCGGAGAGTGGTGCTGGTGCCCGACTCCTGGCGCACCCAGGAAGTACCGCCTGGCGCCTGTGCCAGGGCCTTGGAGGAATTAGATCCAGCGAAAAGCGGTAGGGGAATGACGCCCGCGAGGAAGAGAACGAGAAAGAACGGCAATGTAAACAAACTCGCCCTACGTAGGAATACCACCTTGGCCACCCCCTTTCCCCTGGAGGAAGACGGATATACCTATATTTAACTTAATGAGTACCCGAAAGTCAACATTTGCATTCCTTTTGTTCACAAACTCTGCGGGCCTGGCTCCAGCTGGTGCGAAGAGTCACGGGCGCAAACCTCCGATGATGGGACGCCGGCCGTGCCGGGCTCACCGGGGAACCCTTCTTCCCGACGGGGGGCACTGGGGTCAGTGGTGATATCTGGGGTGGGCCCTGGCGCCCATGATGCCGCCGCACGTTTAGGATTGTCTCATAGGTGGTCAGTGGTGATATCTGGGGTGGGCCCTGGCACACTTTCCATCTCTTTAAGACCGGCGGGATGAAGGACGCGGGATGCCGTAGCCACCCGGCCGATGTTGTATCA
>JAPWVA010000004.1 GCA_028275245.1 Actinomycetota bacterium | reverse complement strand
ATTCTCCTAAAGGGGGCTGCCCGCTGGGAAACAAGCCTTCAAGGGGGCACGGACTACTTTGTGTTACCGCCCCTCCCATCCTGAACAGGACTGTGGGCAGGGAGGGGAGTAGGACGTCTCGCCTCGGGCGTCGCTATGACTCGAGGCGGGGCAAGGGGATGTGAAGCCTTAACCGGCATGGCTTACGGCGTCCCCAAGGTCGTGATCTGCCTCGTGTTGGGCTTGTCCTCACGGGTGTCCCGCGGATCGGTGACGCAATCCCTTGCCGGTGGGCGGCATGCCCAGGAAAGCCCGTGTTCCCCCACTTTGGCGGGGGAGGTCGCGGAGCAGGCCGGGACGAGGAGGCCAAGCGCGGGAACAGGATGACCAAGGACTTGAGGTAGGGGGATTGGAGATGAGGCGAAGGGCGGAGGGCGTTGAATGGAGGGGGGATCCTGGCTACTTCATCAGGATCGATCCCGCGAGCTGCGACGGCTGCGGCGACTGCCTGAGGGTATGCCTGGGGAGCTGCTTCACCCTGGGGGCAGGTAAAGCGGAGGTCAAGGATCTGGGAAGCTGCATGGAATGCGCCGCCTGTTGGTACGCCTGCGAGAGGGGGGCGATAATCCTTTCCTGGCCCCGGGGTGGTACCGGGTTCGCCACCGAGTACGGTTGAGTCTTTCGCTTCCGCAGGTCGTGGCAAGGAGCGAAGGGGGCACCCGGGGAGGTAAGAAGACGATGGTGATTATTATTCGGGTTGGCAAGGCTCCCCTTGACCGCGACCGCTGCCCGTGCCGCGGTCCGGTACGGCACCCGGTGATGAAGTAAAGGGGCAAGGAATGGCCTTATCCGCCACTGGGAAGGACTGGCCCGGGGACGGACTTGGGATATGATGGCAATCCAGCACAAGGCCAGGGAGGAAAAGCCCCCGCTCCGGTGGACTGGGAACGGGGCCTTGGGGTGACGGGGCGACCTGGGATGGGAGGACACGCCACGGCGGGCATAGTTCCCGCGGAAGGGGAGAAGTAAACACGGCAAGGAGGAGCGATGGAGGAGACGTACGACGTGATAGTGGTGGGGGCGGGCTTCGGCGGGCCGGTGGCCGCCAAGAAATGCGCTGACGCCGGCCTCAAGACCCTTCTCCTGGAGAGGTCCGCCCGGGTGGGCGAAAAGGTCATATCGGGCCTCACCATACCTTTCTACGGCTTCCTCTTCGGTCCCGCCTTCATCAGGGACGGGAACCCTCCTGTGGAACGCCCGGTGGAAGGGATAATAAACTACATCGTCAAGGACATCGACCGCGGGGAAATCGAGATCGACGACTCCCTCCGCATACCAAGACCCCTTTCCCCGGTGCTGTGCCTCGGTTACAACGCCTACTGCCGCCCCTTCTGCCAATGGGAGGCGGACAGGGCTGTTGAATCTGGGGTAGAGTTACGCACCTCGATCACCGTCATGGACTTGTACCGCGAGGACGGCAGGGTGGCAGGGGTGGTCACCGAGGACGGAAGGGTGATAAGGGCCCGGGTGGTGATAGACGCCGAGGGTTCCCAAGGGCTTTTGGCGGTGAAGGCGGGGGTCAGGAAGAAATATCCGCCGGACGTCATCTCCCTGGCCGACGTCTACGACTACCGCATGGACAAGGAGAAGGTCGACCGGGTCCTCGGCTTCTCCAACCGGTTCGTGTGGGCCTGGGACGAGCAGCGGCTGGCACCGCCGCTGGGCTTCGGGAACGGCCTCATGGTGTGGCCCTACCGGGGGAGCATCCACTTCATGCAGGATCAATGCCTAAAAATGGAAAGGGGAGGCAGAACTCCCAACCTGGCCGCCCTGTTCCGGGAATACCACCGCAACATCACCTCCAAACTACCCTGGTGGAGGGACGAGGTGGCACCACACGCGGAGCTCCGGGCCCACATGTGGGACACCTTCGAGATATACGTGGGCCTGGACGGGGAGCTCCGGAAGATGCCGGTCTGTGACGAGGGTCTGCTCATCATAGGAGACGCGGCCGGGCTGGAGAGCACCGAACTGTGCGACGGCGTGCCCGCCGCCTGGTTCTCCGCCGAGCTGGCCGCGGAGACGGCCGTGGAAGCCATCACCAAGGGTGACTTGTCAGCGGGGTTTCTCAGCAGGTACCGCAAGAAGGTGGAGGCCCATCCCCTGATACGCTGGTCCATATCAGGTACCAACCGGTACAACCTCCGTCATGCCCAGCGGGCCCACGACGAAAGGCTGCTCAGGAAGTACGTCCACGACGGCTGGGGGCTGGGTGCCTTCACCCACGCGAGCACGCCCCTGACCCTGGCCGCCCTTAGGTCCATCCAGGACGACCCTATGGTCATAACCTCCTGGTTGAGGATGTTCCCTCGTTACTTCCGCAACTGGGCCAGGGGCAGTTTCGACCCACCTTTGCGGCAGGAACCGGTTGCGGGGGAGGAAAGGCCCGCCGGAGGTGGCCTGAACCTCCGGGGGGAGAAAGGTATGGAAAGCGTAACCATCCAGGAAATGGTAAATCAAGTGGGCGTGCCTTTCAGCCCGGCACGAGGCACCTCGGGGGACGGAGGGCAGTTCGCGAAGATCGCGTCCTCCGCTCTTCGCCTGCTCGACGCGGCGGTATTCTTCCTGGGCCCCGCCCTCGCCGGGACGGCGCGCCTGCTAGAACCCCTGGCCCGCTGGGCCAATCCCGTGGTGACCACCTGCCTCCCCCTGCTGGAGATGATCATGAAGGCGATCAGGAAGGCGGAACCCTTCCTCGCCCCCCTTTCCGAGGGGTTTCAACGGCGACTCGCGGAGGCGTAGCCCGAGTCTCAAGGGCCCCACATGGCAGCGGGCGGCCCCGCCTCGTCCTGGCCCACCGGGGGCCGAGCGCTCCGGTCAGGCCGCCAGCCAGCCGCCGTGGAGATCCGGGTCCCAGCATTCCTGGCAGACGCCTTCATCTTCGTGGACCCGGCTTTCCTCCCCGCGCTCCGCCTGGCGCTCCTCCTCCTCGGTGGCCGGGCGGGCGTCGAGGTTCCCGTCCAGGAAATCCCACACGTCTCTCACCTCCTTCCGTGTTCCACATCCCAAAGGATATGGGAGGCAGTTAAAATCCGGGTTTAAAGAAGGTAACTTGACGGTAAACACCGGGTTGAAACAGGGTCCGCACGGGATACGGGCCCCCTAGCTCATTCCGCAACACGGGAGGTGACTGACACTCCTATAGATTTGGAAAACGCCCCTGCATTCCCGCAGATGCCCTTTACTAGGATCCGCCAGATCCCCTGTGCCATGCGAGGACCATCTCCCATAAATCGCCCTCTTAGCTCCTCCACACGGCACCGAAGGCTACCGGAAAGCCAGGAATGAAGGGTTTGCCAGGACAAGCGACAATGGGAGGCGAGCATCCCACGACGAAATCCGCCCAAAAAAATGGAGCCCCTGGGGAGAATCGAACTCCCGCACGGGGATTAGGAATCCCCTGCTCTATCCACTGAGCTACAGGGGCACGCTGAGCTTCGCTCGACGACAATATTTTGCCTCGAATCCATCACCCTGGCAAGGTTCCATGCGAGCCTCAGGCCAGAGGGCAGACCCCCTGGCACGCCCAGTGCGTACCCGTGTCGTCCCGCGGGATAAGGCGGGGGTTTTTCGGTATAATATGAGAGGTTACACATGCACAGAAGAAACAAGCCGGTCGGGGTGTGGCGCAGCTTGGTTAGCGCGCGGCGTTCGGGACGCCGAGGCCGGAGGTTCAAATCCTCTCACCCCGACCATTTTTTACCCGCATCATAAACCGGCCCACCCGGCACGGATTCGGGGGATTAAAGCGAAAAGAGGGCGCGTCTAGAGGCATCCGCCGTCAAGATGACCACCCGCGATTGAAGCCAGGAGAGGAATCCACGACACTCTCGGGTGCGTCGATAAAAAGCCGGGTGGCTACCGGCTGAGGGTTGAGTCCGGCCATTGAGTCCGGGGGGACCGGTATTTTCTCACCCCGTTGGATCGCCCTTTCGTCCATTTTGCCAGAAGGGACCTCTCAGCTCACGGGAGTGTAGAATTTAACCTGGTTATCCAAACAACCGGGTCATCCACCGAGAGCGGGAACCCGGCGGAGGACACTGGAAAGGAGGGAGGATGGCTCCGCTCAGTGGCATAAGGGTCCTCGACTTTTCCCAGCTTTATCCCGGTCCCCTGTGCACCATGATCCTGGCCGACCTAGGGGCGGAGGTGATCAAAGTGGAGCCGGTGGGTTTAGGCGACCCAGCCCGGCTCAACCCCTACTTCTTCCGGCAGGTGAACCGCAACAAGAAAAGCGCCGCCCTCAACCTCAAGGACATTCGCTGCCGCGAGGCGGTTCTTTCCCTCTCCCGAAAGGTGGATGTGGTGGTGGAGGGCTTTCGGCCCGGGACCATGTCCAGGTTGGGGGCCGATTACCCCACCTTAAGTTCCCTGAACCCCGGCCTGGTGTATTGCTCCATCTCCGGGTTCGGGCAGGACGGTCCCTACCGGGACAGGCCCGGCCACGACATCAATTACCTGGCACTGGCCGGTGTGCTGGGTCTAACCCGCGACCGGGAGGGCAAGCCGGTGGTGCTGGGCCTGGAACTGGCCGACATCACGAGCGCCCTAAACGCTGCCCTGGCCATCTTGGCGGCCCTTTACTCCCGGGAGAGGACGGGGAAAGGCCAGTACGTGGACATCTCCATGCTGGACTGCAGCGTGGCCCTCCTGTACAACAGCACCGGTAGCTACCTAGACGGGGGTGAGGAACCCGAGGTCAACGTCATCCACGCCACGCCCCACTACGGGATATTCGAGGCGGCCGACGGTAGGTCCTTAGCCCTGGGCATCGTCCACGAGGACTGGTTCTGGGACGAGCTATGCGAAGCGCTGGGGATGGAGGACGCCAAGGGTCTAGGCCTCGTGGAGCGGATCCAGGGAAAGGAGGAGTTGGAGGCCCGGGTCAGGGAGGCCTTCAAGAAAAGGACGGCCCTGGAATGGCTGGAGGCCCTTGAGGGAAAGGACGTGCCGGTGACCCCCATAAACTCCCTCGGGGAGGCCCTGGAGGACCCCCAGATAAGGCACCGCCGCATGGTGGTGGAGATCCCGTGTGAGGGGAAAACGGAGAGGGTTATAGGCAGCCCCCTGAAGCTCGCGGGGACGCCACCAGAGTTCCGCGCGCCGGCGCCTCCTCTGGGGGCCCACACCCGGGAAGTGTTGCGAGAGGCGGGGCTCAGGGAAGATGAGATAGAGGTCATGCTGAGGGAGGGGGTAGCCCAGGAGCCCTGAAGCAGTCGGTGAGCCCTGAACAGAAGGGAAGGAAATCATAAATCAATATTTGTAGTTATAATGCAATTTATTATATATATTAATAATTGATTTGGGTTTAAGGCGCGTTAACCCCGAGAAGAGGCGAGGAAAGGCAGAAGGATGGAAAGGATCAAGCTCACGCTGCTCTCCTCGAAGTCCGGCTGAGCGGCCAAGATGGGTCCGGAGGACCTCAAGCGGGTTCTAAAGCTCCTGCCTGATCAGCGACAGGCGGAAGAAGTGCTGGTGGGATTGGAGACCCCCGATGATGCTGGGGTGTACCTGTTGGATGAGGAAAACGCCCTCGTCCATACCCTGGACTTCTTCACGCCCATCGTGGACGACCCCTACCTCTTCGGCCAGATAGCCGCCACCAACTCCCTCAGCGACGTTTACGCCATGGGAGGAACCCCTCTCTCAGCCATGAACATCGTATGTTTCCCCTGCTCGCTGGACATGGACATCCTGGCGGAGATACTGCGGGGAGGGGCAGACAAGCTCCGGGAGGCGGGAGTCGCCCTCCTGGGAGGTCACACGGTTGATGACCAGGAGCCCAAGTATGGGATGGCCGTGACCGGCAAGGTGCACCCTAAGAAGATACTCAGGAACCGTGGGGCCCAACCAGGAGACCTGCTGGTGCTCACCAAACCCCTGGGGACCGGGGTTTTGGCCTCGGCCATCAAGGCCGATTTCCTGACCGAAAGGGACGCAACTGACGCTATCCAGGGGATGGTCACCCTGAACCGGAAGGCCTCCGAGGCCGCCCTGCGGGCTGGGGCAAGGGCGGCCACCGACGTCACCGGCTTCGGCCTGTTGGGACACCTGGCCACCATGCTCCCCGAAAGGGGCGTGGGTTGCGAGCTTTACCTCGACCAGGTGCCTTACTACGAGGGTACGCGGGAGATGGCGGAGTCCGGCATGGTGCCGGGAGGGGCCTACCGGAACCGCGACTTCATGAAGGGAAGGCTCGACGTGGCCGAAGGGCTGGACGAGTTGGAATTGTTGCTCCTGTGTGACCCGCAGACCTCGGGCGGTCTGCTCCTGGCGCTACCCGAGGAAGGCTTGGAGGCCTTCCAGGAGGCCATGGAACCCGACGGCTTCTTCCGGGTAATCGGGAAGTTCACAGCAGACGAGGGGGCGAGGATAACCATCCGTTGAGGTGCTGTTCGACCAGGATGGATCCCGGATCCAGCCCCGGCGCGAACGACCCGTTCGCGGACAACGGGGGTCGGCCAGGGGAATCCGGGGTAAAGGTTCTCGGTCAAAACGAGGAGGAGGGCCATGAGCAGGGTGACGGTGGACGCCACAGGGCTTTCCTGCCCACTCCCCGTGGTGAGGACCAGGGAGGCCATGGAAGAAGGCGCGACGAGCCTGGAGGTGCTGGTGGACAACCCCACCTCCCGAGACAACGTGGCCCGCTTCGCCGCTTCCCGGGGGGCCAAGGTCGAGATCCGAGAGGAGGGAAGCCTCTTCCGGGTGCTCATCGATCTCCCGGGGGAGCCGGGAAGTTCGTCATCGCCCGCTGGGCAAGCCCCCCTGGCATCCTCTTCAGGGACGGTGGTGGTCCTCTCCGACGACGTGATGGGTAAGGGCGATCGGGAGCTGGGCGGGCTGCTGGTGAAGGCCTTTCTCAACACCCTCTCGGAAGGGGATAACCCGCCCGGAAAGGTGATCCTCTACAACCGCGGCGTTCTGCTGGCGGTGGAGGGTTCCGACACGGTGGAGCCGCTGAGAAGGCTGCAGGATAGAGGAACCCTGGTCATGGCCTGCGGCACCTGCCTTAATTTCTTCCAAGTACTGGAAAAACTCGCGGTGGGCACGGTCAGCAACATGTTCGAGATCGCCGAGACCCTCATGACGGCGGAACGTGTGGTGGCGGTTTGAGGAATACACCTACCCTAGCCGGTTCCGGGCCAAATCCTTTTCCTTGAGATAAACTAAGGTAGGTTGACCGTGGCAAGCCGCTCAAACCCCGAAAAGCCGTCCTATCCGGGGCGTACTGCGTTGCATGGGAGGTAATCGCCAGTGGAAAGGGATGCGGGAACCGGTGAGAAGGGCGAATACCTGCGTCGGCTCAGCTCGGTGAACGACCTCATACAGGCCGTTTACCGTAGCAGGAAAGCGGGGGTGAGAGGCATACCCCGCGAGCTAGTGGCGGAAGCGTCCCGGGCGGTCATCCAAGGTATCCGCCAGGCCATACTGGAGGCTAGGGACGAGCTTTCATTGAAGGAGATCAAGACCTCTGCCGACGAGCTGGCGCCCCTAGTGGAAGAGGAGGTGAAAAGGCGACTCTCCCCCTCTCTGCGCCGGGTGGTGAACGCCACAGGGGTGGTGGTTCATACCAACCTGGGACGCTCCCTCTTGCCCCGGGCCGCCGTGGAAGCGCTGGAGATGGCGGCCACCCGGTACACCAACCTCGAGTTCGAGGTCGAAGAGGGAAGGAGGGGTTCCCGCCAGGTTCACCTGCGAAGGCTCCTCTGCGAGCTGACCGGTGCCGAGTCCGCCTTGGTGCTTAACAACAACGCCGCCGCGGTGCTCCTGGCCCTGACGGCCCATGCCCAGGGGAGGGAGGTCATAGTCAGCCGGGGTGAGCTGATCGAGATCGGTGGCTCCTTCCGCCTCCCCGAGATCATGGCCCAGAGCGGTGCCAGACTGGTGGAAGTGGGAACCACCAACAAGACCTACCTGGAGGACTACCGACGGGCCATCACCGAGAACACCGCCGTGATCCTCAAGGCCCACACCAGCAACTACCGCATAGTGGGCTTCACCGCCCAGGTCACGGTGGAGGAGCTGGCCTCCCTGGCCGCGGAACACGGGCTCATCCTCATGGAGGACCTGGGAAGCGGCACCTACGTGGACCTATCCGAGCACGGGCTCCCCTGGGAACCCACCGTGAAGAGCAGCCTGGAGGCGGGCGCCGACTTGGTGACCTTCAGCGGAGACAAGCTGCTGGGGGGTCCGCAGGCGGGCATCGTGTTAGGCAGGGCGGAGCTGGTGGAGAAGATGGCCAGGCACCCCCTAGCCCGGGCGGTTAGGATAGACAAGCTGAGCCTGGCCGCCCTAGAGGCCACCCTCAGGATCTACTTCGATCCCGCGGCGGCACTACAGGAGATACCTACCCTTAGGATGTTGACGGAGGACCAGGAGGTCTTGAGGTCGAGGGCGGAGGGGCTTGCCGCCAGGATACGGGAGATCGCCCCCTCCCTGGCGGTGGAGGTGGCCAGGGACGTTTCCAGGGCGGGCGGCGGCTCGCTCCCCCAAGCCGACATCCCCACCTGGACGGTTACCCTCCGCTGGAAAGGCCACGGAGCGGAGGAGCTGGAGGGTAGGCTCCGCCGCCACAGCATACCCATCATAGCCCGGGTGAAGAACGACCGGGTCATCATCGACGTGCGCACCCTGCTGGAGGACGAACCGGCCATCATAGCCGAGGCCCTGGGGGACATCACATCGGCGACCCGGGGGGAGTGATGACGCTTTGAAACACTTCATCATAGGCACCGCCGGGCACATCGACCACGGGAAGACCGAGCTGGTGAAGGCCCTGACGGGTACCGACACCGACCGGCTCAAGGAGGAAAAGGAGCGGGGCATCTCCATTGAGTTGGGATTCGCCCGCCTCGACCTTCCTGACGGTACGGTAGCCGGGGTGGTGGACGTGCCCGGCCACGAGCACTTCGTAAAGAACATGCTGGCAGGGGCCACCGGTTTCGACATGGTCCTGCTGGTGGTGGCCGCCGATGACGGGGTGATGCCCCAGACCCTCGAGCACTTAGCGATTGTGGACCTTTTGGGGGTCAAGGAGGGGTTGGTGGTCATCACCAAGGCCGACCTGGTGGACGAGGAGATGATAGAGCTGGTAAAGGAAGACGTGGCGGAGGCGGTGAGGGGGACGGTGCTGGAGGGAGCGGAGGTACTGGTCACCTCCAGCCGTACCGGGCAGGGACTGCAGGATCTCAGGGAGGCCAT
The DNA here is from genome assembly GCA_028275245.1 of Actinomycetota bacterium. Classification (GTDB taxonomy): domain Bacteria; phylum Actinomycetota; class Geothermincolia; order Geothermincolales; family RBG-13-55-18; genus JACVJK01. The sequence goes on along the minus strand of JAPWVA010000004.1, from coordinate 11,032 downwards.
AGCCCGTATAGCCGCCCGGGTCAGGGAGAGGGAATCCCAGGGTCCTTTTCGCCTGCCGGTGGACCGTTCCTTCACCCTCAAGGGTATAGGCACTGTGGTCACCGGTACCCTGTGGGAGGGAAGCGTAGCCGACGGCGACGAGGCGGAGATCCAGCCCTCGGGAAAGCGGCTGCGGGTGCGCAACGTGCAGGTGCACGGAAGCGAGGTGGAGAGGGCCTACGCCGGCCAGAGGGTGGCCATGAACCTGCCCGGTATAAGCAAGTTCGAGGTCACCCGGGGGCACGTGATAGGCACGCCGGGTTATTTGCACCCCACCTTCATGCTGGACGCCCGCCTCCACCTGCTCCCCAGCTGCCCCAAGCCGCTCAAGAACCGAGCCCGAGTGCGCCTGCACCACGGGACGGCGGAGGTGATGACCCGGGTGATCCTGCTAGGAGGAAAGGAGGAACTGCCACCGGGGGAGAGCGCCTACGTACAGTTCCGGCTGGAGAAGGCCCTGGTGGCGAGGTACGGGGACCGGTTCATCATCCGGAGCTTCTCCCCGGTGACCACCATAGGCGGTGGCGTCATCCTTGACACCCAGCCCCGCAAGCATAAGTTCCACGACACCGGCGTCCTCCCCGCCCTGGAGACGAGAGAAAGGGGCGAGCCCACCGATCTGGTGCTGCTCGCCCTGGCCGAGGAGGGAATCCCCCTCTCCAGGGAAAAGCTCCTGCGCCGGCTGGAGATAAGGGAAGACGAGTTGGAAAGGGCACTGGAGCGCCTGGTGGGAGAATCCCGGGTAACCGCCATCACCGCGGGGAAGGGAGAGCTTTATGTGCTCCCCGAGGTTCTCAAGGACCTACTCATACGCCTTACCGAGCTGACCGACACCCTCCATTCCCGGGACCCTCTCAAGCCGGGAGTCGACAAGGACGTGCTCCGTCAGCAGTTCAAGCCATCCCTGGAGCCGGAGGTTTTCGAGGTTCTCCTGGAAAGGGCTACCGGGGAAAACTTGGAGCTGGAGGCCGGCAAAGTGAGGCTCAAAGGCCAGGGCAGGAGGCTTTCCGACCAGGAGGAGGGACAGCTGGAGGAATTGGCAGGCCGCATCAGGGATGGAGGTTACTCCCCACCCACCTTCAAGGAGCTCCAGGACATCCTGGGCGTGGAGCGGGGTAGGCTACGGGACCTACTGCAGATCCTGATGGAGCGGGGGGAGATCGAGCAGGTGAACCCGGAATATTTCCTCTACCGTGGCAGGTTGCGGGAAATGGAGGAAAGGGTCAAGGACCATCTGGCAAGGCACGGCAAGCTGGCGGTAGGCGACATGCGGGAGATGTTCGGCGTGAGCCGCAAGTATGCCATACCGCTGTTGGAATTCCTGGACAGGAAACGGGTAACCCGGAGGGAGGGAGATTTCCGGGTCCCTTATGCCGCAGGACAACCCCGATCCTAGGGTTGAACGTGCCAGGTGGCGCCCGGCCTGCGAAGCGGGGTCAGGGTCACGCCCACAGCGGCCCGGCGGGAAAAGCGATGCAGGGAAACAATGCACCGCGGTGAAGCGATGCCGGTTATAATATGGGGTGGAGATGCATCCGTCCTGGTGGACGGCCCGGTCTTCAAAACCGGTGCGGCGTCGTAACGGGCGCCGGGTAAGTTCGATTCTTACGCATCTCCGCCAATTTTTTTATCCAAAGGATTGCATGCGGGGGATGACCCCGGGGGCTCGCCAACGCCCTGCGGGAAAGGGGTTCACCGAAAAAAACGGGGGCGGATGGAGCTGAACACCAGGAGTCTCAGGGTATTCGTGGAGCTGGCCCGCACGGGGAGCTTCTCCGGTGCCGCCAAGGCCCTGGGGCTCTCCCAACCCGCCGTCAGCCTCCAAGTCCAGTCCCTGGAGAAGGAGCTGGGCCTCACCCTGGTGGAGCGCTCCAGGGGAAGATGCCGGCTCACCGAGGCGGGGAAGGCCTTCCTGCACCGTGCCCAGAGGATACTCCGAGAGGAGGAGCTGCTGCAGCTGGATCTGGATGGCTTGAGGGAGGAGGTCGCCGGCTCCCTGTTGATAGCGGCCAGCAACATCCCGGGAGAACACCTCCTACCCCGTCTCCTCCCCAATTATCTGGAAAGATATCCCAGGGTCAGGGTCCGGGTCGACATCACCGATTCCGTCGCTGCCCTGGACATGGTCAGGTCCGGCCAAGCGGACATCGGTTGCATTGGAAAGCCAGTGGAGGACGAGAGGCTGGAATGCGGGGTTCTCTGCTCGGACGTCCTGGTGGTGATAGCGCCCCCTGACTCGGAGCTGGCCTGCAGGAAGCGCATGGACCCGCGGGACCTGGCCTTCGCCCGTTGGATCAAAAGGGAGGAGGGATCGGGGACGCTGATGTTCATGGAAAAGGCCCTGGAGGAATGGGGCATAAGTCCTGGGGGCGCGAGCTCACCCGTCCTAGGAAGTAACACCGCCGTGATCCAGTCGGTCGCCTCCGGAGCGGGGATTTCCATGATCTCCCTTTGGGCAGCGGCCGATTCGGTCAAGGCGGGGAGGGTGGTCATACTCGAGTTGCCTGGGATGGAGCGGCGCAGGCAATTCTTCCACGTGAGGCTACGGCGCAGACCCCTATCCACTCCCACCAAGGCCTTCGTAGAGCTCCTGGAGAAGGAGAGACCCCGGTTGGAAGAGGAGTTGGAAACCCTCCGGTTCGCCCAGGGCGGGGATTACCGACCTCAGGTATCTTGAGGCCGCGGGATTCCTGGGCCAAGAACTTCACTTCACAAAATCAAGGAAACGGTCATAACGAACTCTCCGATCATCCCATCCTCAAGAACCAGGATCGACGCCTTGGGATGGCCGAGAAGTGCCTTAAAAGTACAGGTTCCTCAAGGTATCCCTTTCACGTCCGGGAGTATAGAAAAACCAGCCGAGTCACCAGCAGCACAAGGGCGAGGGGCCAGCTGTACCCGCCAGCGTACCTTACCATGTCCCACTGGGTAAGTCTTTTCACCGTCCCGGCAGGGTACAGTCCACCCAGAGAGCATGCTCATCGCTAGCCCGCGCGGTCACGGCGCAGCCATGAGCAAGAACAACAGGCTGGTGCTGTAGCTACCCGGCGGGTCCTCCCAGCCCAAGTCCAGCTTGAGATCCAGGGTGATGGCCTGCCCACCCGGCTGGGGGGTCCTGTCCTGAGGACCGGGGAAAGCAGGCCCGTAAACCAGGGAAAAAGGCGTCCAATCCGGCTGACCGCCTCGCCTCCAGGAAAGCCTTGAGATGGGTATGACCGCCGGGGGGGACTGGGTCGCGTCCTGAAGGTCGGAGGAGGCACCCACATAGAGGTTCCACTGGGTGGAGCTCAACACGCGCAGGCCGATGGCATAGGGTGGGTTCCCCCCTCCCACCACGAAGGGGGAGTTCTCCGGGTTCATGTTGCCGAAATCCACCTTACCCTCCCCCGGGTCACCGTCACGGTTATATGTGCCTTCCAGACTTAGGGCGAGGATGTCCTCGGTACGGAAGGACCATGAGTAGGCAGCCGAAAGGCCGTTGCCGGCGAGGTCCCTGATATCCGGCGCCAGGGTGGCGGTGTAGGTGTGGCTATAAAGTAAGGGGGATTGGGGCGCGAAGCGGGCCGTTGCGGTGGCTGGTTCATAAGTGACCGTGCCGGCCACTGGCGAGCCCTCCTCATCAACCAAGGTAAAGGTGGCACCGCTCACGCTCTCGGACAAGATTCCATTATCGTCGGCCAGGACTGCCGAAACGGTAACATCCACCCCCACGTTTGAAGCACCGGGCGGAGGATACACCTCGAGTATATGGGGTGGCGTCCAGTCCACCATCAGCCTGACAAGCATGGATGGGGTTTCCAAGTTACCCACCGCGTCGGTGGCCCGGCTGAGGATGGTATACATGCCCTGGGCCGGTATGGACCAGCTATAGCTCCAGGACGAGTAATCGCCGGATGCTATGGGCGTGGCCGGGGACCAAGTGTTCCCACCATCCGTGGACACTTCCACCGCGGTGGTCCCGCTGGCCTCCGGCATAGGGTCGTAGGCTGTACCGGTAATCACAAGGGTGGGGGCATTGGTGTACTGCATGTCGGCGGGGGAGATGATGGAAGAGAGCGGGGGAACGACATCGTAAAAGAAGGTTGCCCGCAAGAGGTCGACGGACAAGGTGGTGGCCGTGCCATCGTTGCCACCCGTGGCGGTGTTGGAATCCGCCAGGCGCAGGTAAAACTCACCGTTAGGTCCGACAAATCCCCGGGCCCTGGAAGGATCCCCCACGGTCAGCTGCAGCGTACCGTCCTGGGTGGTGGGGAGGGACCCCATGTTGTACCAAGTGCTGTCCCAGGCGCCCGCATTGAAATCGTAGAACTGCACGTACCAAGCATCACCAGCGTTTGACTGGCGTCCCTCCATCTCCACCCTTATATCCAGGAGCTTGTCTTTGGTGGCCTCATGGAAAGGCTGCCATCCCTGCCAGCGGGTATCGATGTATCGAACGTTGCCCACCCTCGTTTCCCTTATCAGCATGTAAGTGTCATCCGAAGCCTGGACGCTGAGGTAATTCCCCGATTGCAATCTTCCCCTCACGAATGAGGGATTGGAGGTCGGGACTTTATAAGCCGTCCCCGCCGAAATGTGAGGTTGTGGTAGTGCCAAAAGCAGGGGGAGGCCGAGCAGCAACCCCGCCGCGAGGGATAGTGCCCACTGAGTACCCGTCCTCCTCCAGCCCACTATCAAGCCCCTCCTCCCCGTCCTCTTGCCAGCGAGCTCCCGTATCGGTGGCCTCCCCAGCGAAAGCCCAGGAATCCCACAAGTAATGCAAGGATTACACCACCGGCCGCCGCCCAGACATAGGGCCACGGGCCCCTGGGCGGGGAGCCGGGGACCCCGTCCGGGAGCAATTCCATTTCCAAAAGAGAGGCGATGCCTGTCGCTATCCCTATCCCTCCGCCCTCCTGGCCTGACCGCACAAACGCCAGCACGAAGCAACGGCTGCCCGGACTGGCCGAGTCCGGAACGCTCAACAGGAAACTGAAGGACCGGGACTCCGAGGTGGCCAGGCTCACGAGGCTATCCTGGGGGGTAAACCAAGAGCACTCCTCGCTCTGGACCAAACGCATTTCCTCGCCTTCGGAGCGCAACTTCATGACCCTGGGAAAGAGCTCGATAGGACATCCCCCCTGGTTGGTCAGCGTGACCTCCACCTGCCCCCGGTAACCGGGAAAGGCCTCGACCTTAAGGCGGGCCGGCCTGAGGGCGATGGCCGGCTCCGTCATCGCCTTCCCCTCAGGTAGCAGGGTCAAAAGCGCCAAAAACAGCAGAACGATCGCCCCGACGGGGAGATGCCCGTCGCCATTGTCAGGGTGGGAATCCCGGGAACAGCAAGTCATCACCGGTTCCCCTCGCCAGCAAGCCTCATTGCCTTTGTGTTCACCCGATCCTCTGCGTCAGCTCCTTAACGGATCCAAGATTATTTTCGTCTTCACGACCGGTCGACTGAAGATCCGTCCTATCGCCACACCTTCCCTTTACCTGCCCGCCACCGAAGGCCCACCGCTTGACTTCACGCCTTTCTCTGGGGAAAAAGCATGCCAGGACCCGAGTCATAGAGGCGGTCATCTTGAGGAAAGCGTTCTCCAGCGCAAAGTGAAGGGAAAGAGTGCCAGGTATAACCCAGGGATGAGCAGGTATGTCCGAAGGATTTCTGAAAGTCAGGATTCGCTCGTACGAGGAGTTAAATCCCCTCCACGAGGAGAGAGCTGAAAGGGTTCCCCCGGTTCGAACATGTAGCCCACCCCCCTGACGGTGCGTATGAAGATCCGTCCCCCTTTTTCTATCTTTGAACGTATCCTCCTTATGTGAACGTCCACGGTGCGCGAACCTCCGAGATAGTCATAACCCCATACCTCGCGGAGCAACGCCTCCCGGGTCAACACCCTCCCGGGGGTCGAGGCGAGATAACGCAATAACTCGAACTCCTTGTAGGTGAGCTCCACGGGCTCGCCATCCACCCTAACCTCGTACCTCTCCGCGTCTATAATCAAACCCCTGGGCATCTGCGATGGTCCCCTGGCCCGTAGCAGGCGCCTGGCCCTAGCCTCCACCTCTTTCTCGCTACAACCCTCCACCAGGAAATCGTCCAGGGGAAGGTCCTCCTCACCGAGCCCGGCCAACTGCTCCTCCCCCAGGACGGCGAGGATCACGGCATAAGGAGACTCTCGCCGGAAGCGCAGGATGGCATCCTTCCACCCCTCCCCCTCGGGCACCAGGTCCAGCACCACCAAGTCCCCAGGCCCCGGGAGGCGGAAGCCAGACTTCCCGCAGACCACGAGCTCTCCCAGCCTGGCCAGCACCGCCAGGAAGGGAGGGTCATCCCTTTCCGTCACCAGCAGGATGGCCACGACGAAACTCCTTGCTCAAACGCAAAACCCACCGCCTGCGAGGACCGAAGTGATTCTAACCGGATTTTATCAACCGGACGGCATCCCCAGTCCCGCCTGGTTGCCAGGCCTTTCCAATCAATAAGCGTAGAGCCCCCCGAAGGGCCGGTGGGAACGAGGGTAGATCCTGGTGAAAACTCCCGACATGATCTGGTCGGGATCGCCGCCGAAATGGCGGGTATACTCTTCGACCAGCGGTCCTAGGATTTCCAGGTCGCCCTCGTCGGCCGGCACACAGGCGGCCTCCCTTCCCAGCTGTTGCTCCCCCACCTCTCCCCTCACGAGGATGAGGCCGCCGTGCATGCCTGTCCCCACGTGGCGCGCTCGCTCGAACTCCCCTTTCCTACCGTGGAGGCGGAGGACAACCACTAGGCCGCCGGCCATGTACTCCCCGAGAAAATCCTGGACCCCGCCCCCGATGACCAACACGGGACGGCAGTTCCCGTATTCCTTCATGTGGATGGCGGCCCTGTAGCCCACGCCTTCGCGGACTAATATCCTGCCGCCCCTCATGCCCATGGCCAGGATATCCCCGGCCCTGCCGTGGATGATTATCTCCCCCCCGTTCATGGTATTGCCCACACCATCCTGGGCGTTCCCGTAGACCACCACGCGGGGGCCGTTCATGAAGGCACCCAGATCATTTCCGGGGACACCCCTGACAACCAACTCCACCGGCTCCCTAACGCCGGTCCCGATGTAACGGTGCCCGCAAACGCCTTCCAGTTTGATCCTGGCCGCGCCCCTGGCAGCCTCCCTTTTCACCAGGCGATTCAGCTCCCGCCAGTGGAGACCCTCGGCCCGGAGCACCACCTCATACCCGGTAGAGTCCTCCACGAACCGCGGCAACTTTCCCCGGCGAATCACGGAAATCCCTTTTCCCACGGACATCGACCTTTTCACCCCTTCCGGTCAACGGCCGGTACCACCCGGGAACGGGGCCCTCCATGAACACCTGCGCCCCTGCGCCCATCCAAAGCCGTCCCGCTAACGTCCGGCATGCCTTATCCCCAATATCTCCAGCTCCTCCTGGTTCAGGCCCACCCCGCGCAGCTTCAAGCGATTGCCGCGCAGGCTCTCTATGGCGTTGATACCCATCCCGCCGAGCATCTCCATGATCTCGTGGGACCAGGCCCGGACCAGGTTTACCAGCCTCCTGGCACCGACATCCGGATTAAGCCTCCTGGTCAAGCGGGGGTCCTGGGTGGCGATGCCCCAGTTGCACTTGCCGGTGTAGCATCTTTGGCACACGTGGCAGCCCAGGGCCACCAGGGCGGCAGTGCCTATGTACACCGCATCCGCCCCGAGGGCGATGGCCTTCACCACGTCGGCCGAGCACCTTATGCCTCCCGCCACCACCAGGCTGGCCCTGTTGCGGATGCCCTCCCTGCGAAGGCGGTCGTCCACCGCGGCCAGAGCCAACTCCACAGGAATCCCCACGTTGTCCCGGATCATGGTGGGAGCGGCCCCCGTTCCTCCGCGGATTCCGTCCAAGACCACGATATCCGCACCCGCCCTGACGATGCCCGAGGCGATGGCCGCAGAGTTGTGCACCGCCGCTATCTTCACCGAGACCGGCTTCTCCCAGTCGGTGGCCTCCTTGAGGGCATACACCAGCTGGGCCAGGTCCTCGATGGAATATATGTCGTGGTGAGGGGCGGGCGATAAGGCATCCGTCCCCCTGGGGATCATCCTGGTCCTGGAGATCTCGCCGGTGACCTTCTCGCCAGGCAGATGCCCACCGATCCCGGGCTTAGCCCCCTGCCCTATCTTTATTTCCAACGCCGCCGCCACCTCTAGGTAATCGGCATGGACCCCGAACCGACCCGAGGCCACTTGGCAGATGGTGTTCTTCCCGTACCGGTACAGGTTGCGGTGGAGGCCGCCCTCCCCGGTGTTGTAGAACGTCCCCAGTTCGGCAGCGGCACGGGCCAGCGACTCGCAGGCGTTATAGCTGATGGCACCATAGGATATGGCGGAGAACATGATGGGGACAGCTAACTCCAGCTGGGGTGCAAGCTTCGTGTGAAGAACAGGACGACCTTCCACCCTCTCCACCTCCAGGGAATCGGGCTTCGCCCCCAGATATGTCCTGAGCTCCATGGGCTCGCGCAGTGGGTCGATGGAGGGGTTAGAGACCTGGCTGGCGTCAAGGACCATTCTGTCCCAGTAAACCGGGTATCCCTTGTCGCATCCCATGCCTGTGAGCAAAACGCCCCCCGTTTCCGCCTGTTTGTAGATGTTCTGCAGGTATTCGGTCGTCCAATTGGCGTTGGGGGGAGGCTGGGTGGGGTTGGGGCGTACCACCAGAGCCTTGGTGGGACACAGGGTCACGCAGCGCAGGCACCCGACGCAAGCGGATTCGTCGGAGTAGACCCAGTCCTCCTCCTCGTAAAGGTGGTGGACCTCGAAAGCGCACTGCCTCGTGCAAACGCCGCAACGGATGCAGCGTCGCAAATCCCTTTCCACCAGGAACCTCGGCCAGAGATAGCTGATCAACCTTCTGCCCTCCCAGTCCCCCGGGCCGCCAGCGGGACCTCTGACCGGAACACCTCGATCGGAACGGTGAGCTCGGGAACGGCTTCCTCCTTGAGCTCGAAGACCACCGCCTCCCCGCCCCAGGGTATCCATGTCTCGCTTACCGTATCGTCCAACAGGCGCATGGGAGCTTCCTCTGACGAGATGTAGTCGAAGTCCCTGCCGCTTCCCACCACCAGGGGGCGAAGCCTTATCCTATCCGTAAGTCCTATCATCTGCCTGCGGTTGCTGATGATGACGCTAAAGGGCCCGTTCAGCAGCAAGGAGCCATAGACCTGCCTCAACGCCGCGTGAAGCTTCCTCTTCCCTTCCTCCATGCGGTCTATTTCGCTCCAAAGGGGAGGTGCGAATACGGCGGCCATTTCCTCCACCCCCAGCCCTTGCCTGCGCAAAAGCAGGTCCACGGCATAAGCCACCACCTCGGTGTCGGTGTGCAGGGTGCAGGAGTATCCGTACATCTCCAGGAAGCGCCGGTTGATGCCGTAGGAGGATATCTCCCCGTTGTGGACCACCGACCAGTCCAGGATGTTGAAGGGATGGGCCCCACCCCACCAGCCCTGGGTGTTGGTGGGGAACCTCCCGTGGCCGGTCCAAAGGTAAGCCTCGTATTCCTCCAGGCGGAAGAAGCGCCCTATGTCCTCGGGAAATCCCACGCCCTTGAAAACTCCCATGTCCTTTCCGCTCGAGAAAACGAAGGCTCCGTCGACCTTGACGTTGATCTCCATCACTACGCGCACCACCCGGTCCTCTTCCCCTATGTCGCAGTCATCTGTAGATCGAGGCAGAAGGAAGTACCTCCAGAGGAGGGGTGGGTTCTCCACCCCATCGCAGGGACGGGTGGGAATGGGTCCGGAATCGCAGACCTCGAAATCGCGGCGCAGGTGTTCCTCGGTCTGCTTCCTTGCCACGTGATCGTCGAACATGACGTGGAAGCAGTACAGGTCAGGGCACTGGGGATATATGCCATAGGCGGCGAAACCACCTCCAAGGCCGTTGCTCCTCTCCCTCATGTTGGCCATGGCCCGTATTATGGGCTCGCCGTTGACCCTTTTCCCCGAGGGGCTCATCATGCCGAAGATGGAGCAGGCGGAAAAATCCTTTTCGTCCCGAAGGACTGCTTCCCTCAGCATTTCTGCGGCACCTCCCAGCACGCTTGCGGTGCGCCAGGCCCCCACCCCCGGCAACCCTCCCTCATCCTTTCCTTCCTCCATCGAGGAGGCAGGTGGGAAAAACCAAAACCGGGCTCGACCAGGTAAGTCAAGAAACCCCTGACGCTTACCCCCTCCCGCAAGAGGGCAGTGAGCAAGCCGGCTCCCTCGATGTCGCCGGCTAAAAGCAAGCCCACCAACCTGTCGTCCTTGAGGACCACTTTTCGGTAGCCCCCATCCGTCTTCCGGGCCAGTACCCTGTAAGAACCGTCGGGAGGGTCAACGACGCCGGCGGAAAGCACTGGCATCCCGAAGAGCTCCACCGAGTTCATGGGGTTCCCTCCGGGGTAGGCAACCTTCCTCCCCGCCATATTCCATCCGGCGAACTTGCCCTGCAAAGCGGCCAACGGCCAGAGGGCGTTCACCGCCGGCCTCCCGCTGAGCAAGTCGTGCGCTGCCGCCAGATCTCCTGCGGCGAAGATGCTGGGGTGGGACGTGCGCAGGTGTTCGTCCACCAGCACCGCATCCCCGCTGCAGCGCAACCCGGCCTCCACGGCCAGCTCGGACCGGGGCCTCATCCCCACCGCCACCACCAGTAGGTCGTAAGCCAACTCCGACCCGTCGTCCAGGAAAGCCTTTCCACCCATGCCCTTCTCGGGCTCCACTGACAGAACACTCCTCCCGGTGAGTAGCTCCAGCCCGTGGGCGACGCAACGTTCCGCCACCATCCCCGACGCATACTCGTCCAGCGTAGCGGGAAGGATTCTCTCCATCTTCTCCACCACCGTCACCCGGACGCCCCGGGCCTGCAGAGCCTCCGACGCTTTCATCCCTATGAGCCCGGCACCCATGACCAAGGCCCTTTTCCCCGGCCTGACCCACTTCATCAACTCGCGGGCGTCATCCCAGCTAGTGAAAGTGAAGTAT
>JAPWVA010000054.1 GCA_028275245.1 Actinomycetota bacterium | reverse complement strand
AGCCTGCGGGTCGCTGGTCGTGACATGACCCACGGCAGCACCCACGCAGCGCCCGGTATGCCGAGGGTCCTCTCGATCCCTTCGAAGACCCCGCGGGGCGCCTTAGAAAGATATTCCAGCCCACCTGCCAAATTGCGAATCATGGCCTCTAGAGGAGCGCTCAGGACTTGGTCGTGTGTGTAGATGACCCCCTTCGGGTACCCGGTGGTACCCCCGGTGTACATGAGGACCACGACATCCTGGTCAGCGAATCCCTCCCAGGGAGGGAGGGGCCGGGTAGGTGGCTTGCTCTTTACCAATTCATGGTAATTGAGCATCCCGTCGATGCGCCGGTCCCCGATGATGATGTAGTTCCTCACCCTGGGCAGCTCGGGCCTCAGCCTGGCCATGCGGTCGGCTAGATCCTCGTTGAAGACCACGGTGGTCATCTCGGCGTCCTCGATCACGTGCTTGAGCTCCCACTCCTTGAACTTGAAGTTGAGCGTCACCGCCCGCGCGGTTATCTTCCAGGCTGCGGCCACGGTCTCAAGGAAGGCGGGAGTGTTATATTCGGCGATGCCGATGTTCTCGTCCCGTTTCACCCCCAGGTCCAGGAAGGCGTGAGCCAGGCGATTGGTGCGCACGTCCAGCTCCCGATAAGTGATCACCTCCTCCCCATAGATAACAGCCGGATGATCGGCAAAGGCCCGGAGGATCTCGTCAAAGAATCCCTGAAAAGTGGTCATGGCGCTCCCTCCCCGCAATGGATTGTGCCGGACAGCCCCTACTCATTAGATGATAACGCAAAACGGCACCGCTGTACGGAAACGGGTGAGCGCCGGAAAGCACCGAACGGGATGATGGTTTCCGTTAAAGGGCGTTCGTCGAGGCTTGGCAAGAAACAAAGAGGAATGACCCGTGGAAGCGAAGGGAAGGGGCGCCTTCAACCTATTCGTACTCGGAGAGCAAATCCTCCCATTCCTCGAGCCTGGACCTCAACTTCCTGGTCCTTGAAAGTAGCTCTCCCAGCTCCTTTCGGAGCTCCCTTCCTATTTCGTCCGGCTCGGGCAGGGCCGTTCCTACGAGGCCGTAGCAGAAGAAGCGGGATACCGTGTCCGTCATCTTCTCCACGTATCCCTCCGGCGTCTTCCCCGAGGCCTCCATCAGCAGCCAGCGATGGATGAGGCTGGCTAGGAAACCGAACACTCCGTGGGACAGTATCTGGGGGTCACCCACGTGGAATACCCCCTTCTCGACCCCCTCCTCGATGGTCTTCTGAAAATCGTAGGCCAGGGGTTCGTAAAGTGCCTGCATCTCGGCGGCATGCTCGTTGTCCACGAACGTGGACTGTTGGAATATAGCCAGGTAAAGGGCGGCCTCCCGGCGGCAGGTGTCGAAGATGACGGGCACCGAGATGCGAACCCTCTCCAGGGGATCCTCAACCCCGTGCAAGGCCTCGGCCACGGAGTGTCGCAACCTCTCGGCGGCGTCGCGGATGACGGCGAGGAAAAGCTCTTCCTTGCTGCGGAAATAGAGATACAAAGTCCCCTTGGCTATGCCCGCCTTCTCGGTTACGTCCGTGACCCTGGTCTCGGCGAAACCCTTCTGGGAGAAGATCTCCCGGGCCGTGCGAATGATCTCCTCCCTGCGGCGCATCCCCTTGGTCCTCCGCCGTCCCGCCTTAGCCTGCTCGATTCTCCTCTCCTCCACTCTTTGTACTCCCTCCCCAGCGTCGGGTCCCGCCGCCCGCCTTCCTGACCGCGGATAGCCCGGGAGATCGCGCCTTATCGAACCAGGACCTCCGTGGCCGGGACAGGACGAGCCGGCGGGCTCGCATCCACCATGCCACAACGTCACGATAAATAAAAATAGCCGCAGGGATAAACCGCCCCCAGGCGGTCGCACACACATGCCATATAATTTCCCCGCGGCCCCGTGGACCCGGTTTCGCCTCCCGCTTCCCCAGTAGAGGCAGCCAACACCACGCCGGGCTTTTTCTCGCCGCAGCGATTATCCACCTTACCGGTGGACCACCGCGCAGAGCGCCCTCATCCGTTTCCGTTTTCCTCCCTGCAGACCCCCGAGGCTATACCAGAAAGGGGGAGGGAAGGGAAATCCCGGGCCCGAAAACCTTCCATCACCTCCATTTACCACCATCGCCGGCCATCTACCTGGGACTTTATATCAAAAATGACCTTCTGTACATCATTATTAACCATGGGTCAGTTGGCTGTCAAGGCACGAGTGCACGATCCTGACCGCTAGTCAGTGTCCGGCCATAATCACCGGGGGAAAAAGTCGTGGAAGCGTCGCGCTAGGGGTAGCGCCAGCATGGCGCTACCGAGGGGTTTAGGGGAAACACCTGTCAAAAGTGGTGGGAAGGCGGACATTCCGAGCACCTAACCAGAACCAGGACGACCCCGGATCCCTCAGAGACCTCCCGGCCCGGGCTTGGGTATCGCGCCCGGCGCGCCGCCACCAGGCTTCACTTCCTTCCCCGCAAAAGGAAGGCCGTCTCCTCGCCGATGTCCACCGCGTGGTCCGCGATTCTCTCGAAGAACCTGGCCACCATGATGACCCGGATCGCCACGTCCAGCTCCTCCTCCCTGCCACGGTCGATCTCCTTGAAGAAACCCCGGTTCAATCGGTCTACGGCATCGTCCAGGACGTCCAACCGGAAAGCCTCCTCCAGGCTTCGCTTGCGAAAGGCGAAGATGGACCTTCTCAGTATGTCCGCCGCCCTCCGCCCCATCTCCTCGATGGTTTCCTTCATCCAGCCGGGGAGCTCCCTATCGGGAAGGTTCAGCGTGGCCTTGGCCACATCGACGCAGAGGTCGGCCACCCTTTCCAGGTGTTGGGCCACCCTCATCAGGGCCACCACCAGGCGCAAATCCACCGCCACCGGCGCCTGGGTGGCCAGGAGCTCCAGCCCCCTTTCCTCCACCAGGTCCCTAGTGCGGTCGAAAACTTCGTCGCCCTGGACGATGGCCTTGGCTGATTTCCGGTCCAAGTCCACGAAACAGCGCCTGGCCTCGTTCACGGTGAGGGTGACCATTTCCCCCATGCGCACGACTTCCTCGAAGAGATCGTCCAGCTTCTGGTGGAAGTCCTTGCGTGTTTCCGTTCTCATCCGCCCTCCTCGTTCACCATCCGCGGGACCGACACCTCCTGCCGCAATACCACTCCCTCCTGCCGTACTATCCACCCCGGCTATATAGCGCGCTTTCTATTAGCGACACTATTGCGTCAACCTAGGCGGGTCCCCCCATACCCGTCCCGCGGGAGGACAGCCATCGCCATGCCGGGACCTTATCCGAACCTCCCGGTGATGTAATCCTCCGTCTTCTTCTTCCTGGGGTTGGTGAAGACCTCCTCGGTCTCGCCGAACTCCACCAGCCTCCCCGGGCTTCCCTGTTCTTCGATGGTGATGAAGGCAGTGAAATCGCTCACCCGGGCCGCCTGCTGCATGTTGTGGGTGACTATCACGATAGTGTACATCTCCTTGAGCTCGTGGAGCAGGTCCTCGATCCTCTGGGTGGAGATGGGATCCAGTGCAGAACACGGTTCGTCCAGCAAAATCACCTCAGGTTGAACGGCCAGCACCCGGGCTATGCACAGCCTCTGCTGCTGACCCCCGGAGAGGGCCAGGGCGGAGCTCCCCAGTTTGTCCTTCACCTCGTCCCACAGGGCCGCTCTCCTGAGGCTTTCCTCTACTATGCGGTCGAGCACCTTCTTTTGCCTTACCCCGTAAAGCCTTGGCCCGTAGGCCACGTTCTCGTAGACGCTCTTGGGAAAGGGATTGGGCTTCTGGAAGACCATCCCTACCCTCCTCCTGAGGCCCACCACGTCGAACCCGGGGGCGTACACGTCCTCCCCATCGAGGTAAACCTTCCCTTCCACCCGAGCCCCGTCCACCAGCTCGTTCATGCGGTTGAGGCAGCGGAGCAAGGAGCTCTTCCCGCACCCCGAGGGGCCTATCACGGCGGTGATGCTGCGGGCTGGTATGGGCATGCTGATGTCTTCCAGTACTTTTTTGCCCCCGTAGCTCAGGGAAAGACCCGAAAGTTCCATCTTGTTCCCTTGAGCCAGGTCCTTTTCCCCCTCCATTTCATCGTCGGGAGGCAGGTCGCTCTCGCCCTCCATCACCTCGAGCAAAGCTTCCCTGGAGACCTTCACTCCCCTCACCTCTTCCTCGTCCGCCTCGCAGGGCATGTTATCTCCTCCTTCGCAAGGCCTTACTTAGTGCAATATTCCCATTTTCTTCCTGATAGCCCCGGCCAAGGCCCCAGCGCCCAGGTTCAGCAACAGCACCATCACCAGCAGCGCGGCCGCCTCTCCCGAGGCCACCCTCATCCAGTCCGGTATCAGTGCTCCCTCGGTGTAAAGATGCCATATGTTGGCAGCCATGGGCGCCGCCGGTTGTAGGGGGGAAAGGGGGGGTTTACGCACGAATATCCCCACCGTGTACACCAGAGCGGCGCTCTCTCCCATGATCCTTCCCATGGTGAGGACCGCACCGGTGGTGATGCCGGGCAATGCCGCAGGGAGCACCACCCTCCTGGCCGTCTCCCACCGGGAAGCACCAAGGCTCAGGGATGCCTCCCGGTAGGACCAGGGTATCGCCCTTATCGACTCCTCCGTGACCCTCATAACGGTAGGTAGGTTCATGAGGGTAAGGGTGAGGGCACCAGCCAGCAGGGAATAACCGAGCCTCATGTAGATGACGAAGAAGATCATCCCGAAGATGCCGAACACCACGGAGGATATGGAGGAAAGGGACTCCGTGCCCCAGCGCACCAGCCTCACCAGCCTCCCATCCCTGGAAAACTCCGCCAGGTAAAGGGCAGCTCCCACCCCCAGAGGCACCACCATCAAGGTGGTGAGCAAGGTCAGGTAAAGGGAGGAGAAGAACATGGGGCCTATACCTCCACCTTCCTTCATGGCCTGGGGCCTTCCGAAGAGAAAGGACGGGCGCACGGCGGTACCGAGGCCTTTCACCAGTATGATGCCTATGATGAACGCAAGCACCGCCAGGGAAACGGCCGCCGCCGCCTTGAAGAACAGTCCCGCGGCCCGATCCGCCATCCTGGCCTTCCTGGCCGCCCTTGCAGCCCTTTCCTCCAGGAGACTCCTCCACCCGCTTTCGTCGCTGAGCGGTAGTGCCCCGCTGGAAGACCGGACCGCCGACCTCGTCGCAACCGCCGGTTTACCTTTCACGTTCGCACATCCCCCGCTTCCATGCCGGTGCCGGTCATCATCACCTCAACAAGTAAGGACCCCGCCCGGGAACTCCTGGACCGCCTTCCTGGAAAGTAACCTCACCAAGAGTATGAGCAGCGTGGAAAGGGCCAGCAGGACCAAGGCCATGGCGAAGAGAGAGGAGCGGTGCACCCCGGTGGATTCCCCCATCTCCAGCATGATCTTGGTGGTCAGGGTATGGGTGGGCGTGGTCAGGTTCCTGGGAAAGGCCGTGGCTGGCCCTATCACCATGGCCACCGCCATGGTCTCCCCCAGGGCTCTGCCCAGCCCAAGGATCATCGCCACCGCTATCCCTGGCCAGGCAGTGGGGATAATCACCCGGCGCAGGGTCTGCCAGCGGGTAGCGCCCATGGAAAAGGAGGCCTCCGCGAAGGATTCCGGGACCGCGTCCAGGGAGTCCCGGGCGATGGTGGCCACCGTGGGAAGGATCATCACCGCCAGCACCATCGAGGCAGGCAGTATCCCCATCCCCGTCCCCCCCGCCAGACTCCTTACTAGGGGGACCAGGGTGGTGAAACCCAACCAGCCCAGGATGATGGAGGGGATCCCGGCCAGTACCTCCAACCCTTTGCCGATCACCCTCCTCCAAGCGGGACGGGCATAGGCATGGAGGTAGATTGCTGTGGCCAGGGCTAGCGGCGCCCCCAGCATCAAGCCTCCTGCTGAAACTGCCATCGTCCCCACCAGGAAGATGAGGATTCCATACTTTCCCCGACCAGGGTTCCAATCGGCGGCGAAGAGGTTGGTGAAACCCGCTTCCCTCCAGGCGGGAAGGGACTCCCGGAGGAGGAAGGCCACCATCAGGAAAAGGCCCACCACGCTGATCAGGGCACAAATCCTCAACGTCCAGCGGATGGCGGCCTCCCTTTGTCCCTTGAAGGGGTTCACCGGCCCCCCCGCCCAGGAACGGGCGGCGGGGCCGGCCATCTTTCCCGGACAAAGTTGGGATGTCATGGGGCGATCGTTCCGGATACTACTTCACCACCGGGATGTACTCCTTGGCTACCACCTCTCTCTGGAACTTAGGGGAGAGGATGTAGTCGATGAAGGCCTTTGCCAGCTCTCCTGGCTCGCCCTTGGTGAAAAGGTATAGGTAGCGGGAGAGGGCGTACTTGCCGGCCTCTGCATTGGCCTGGTTGCCCTCGACGCCCCCATACTTGAGGGCCTTCACCGTGCCGTCAAGGTATCCCAGGGAAATATATCCGATGGCGCCCGGGGTGCCAGCCACCGTCTGCCGCACCAGGCCGTTGCTGTTGCACTCTATGGCACCGGCCTTGGGTTCTTCCTTCTTCAGGGCCTTCTCGTCGAACATCTCCCTGGTACCGGATGCCTTGTCCCTCACCACGACCTGGATGGCGAGGTCAGGGCCCCCCAGCTGCTTCCAGTTGGTTATCTTCCCGGTGAAGATGTCCTTCACCTGCTCCGGAGGCAGATCCTCCACCGGTACGTCCTTATGGGTGATGATCACGATGACATCCAGCGCGATGCGATGTCCCACCAGGCCCAATCCTTCCTCTTCCTTCTTGAGATTCCGGGAGGACATGCCGATGTCCACCACGCCCTCGGATACATTGGATATCCCCACACTAGAGCCTCCACCCTGGACGTCGATGGTCACGTCGGGGTTCTCGTCCATGAACATCTCGGCCGCCTGCTGGGCCAGGGGCAAAACGGTGGTAGATCCGGAAAGCTTGAGGGATCCCTTCAAACCCTTTTTCGCCGGCTCACTTGCATCCCCTCCTCCGCCGCAACCGGAAGCGGCAAGAAGGAGCGGGGAAACCAGGAAGGGTATTAAAAGGGCAAGGCCCAGCGCCCTCCAATGCTTAACCGCAAAGCAGTCTTTACCCTTCATGCCAGCTTTTACCATCTCTTTCCTCCTTTGCTCGTACCACGGCCAAGTCCACGTCATACCTGACAGCTAAGGCATTCCCGTACCATTGGAAAGGATGCCTCCCGGGAGGTGAAAAGGCGGTTTC
>JAPWVA010000065.1 GCA_028275245.1 Actinomycetota bacterium | reverse complement strand
CGGAAAGCCTACCTCACAGGGAAGGGAACAGTGAAGGTGCGGGGTAGAGCTCACATAGAGACCACGAAGTCGGGGAAAGCCAGCATCGTGATCACCGAGCTCCCCTTCCAAGTGAACAAGGCAAAGTTGGCGGAGAGGATAGCGGAGCTGGTCAGGGAAAAGAAGATAGTGGACATCACCGACCTCAGGGACGAGAGCGATCGGGCGGGCATGCGCCTGGTGTTGGAGCTCCGAAGGGAGAGCACCCCGCAGGTGGTATTGAACCAGCTGTACAAGCACACCCAGTTCCAGGATTCCTACGGGATAATCATGCTGGCCCTGGTGGGAGGATTGCCGAAGATCCTCAACCTCAAGGAAGCGCTGCAGCACTATGTGGACCACCAGGTGGAGGTCGTGACCCGGAGAACCCGGTTCGACCTGGACAAGGCGGAGAAGAGGGCCCACATCCTGGAGGGTCTCCTGGTGGCCTTGGCCAACCTGGACAGGGTTATAACCCTTATAAGGAGGTCCAAGACCGTCCAGGAGGCGAAGGAAGGGTTGGTGTCCGAGTTTGGCCTGAGCGAGGAGCAGGCCCAGGCTATCTTGGACATGAGGCTACAGAGGCTCACCGCCATGGAGCGGGAAAGGGTAAGGGAGGAGCACGAGGGGCTCCTTAAGGAGATAGCCCGCCTGAGGGAGATCCTCGCCAACGAAGAAAAACTCAAGGGTATCATCATCGAGGAACTCGAGGAGATAAAGGAGAAGTACGGCGACCCGAGGAGGACCCAGATCGTCCCCGAGTACGAGGAGTTGAGCTTGGAAGACCTCATAGCGGAGGAAGAGGTGGTGGTGATCATCACCCACGCCGGGTACGCAAAGCGCATTCCCATCGCCTCGTACCGTACCCAGAGGCGAGGAGGGAAAGGGACCCTGGGCACGAACCTCAAGGAAGGCGACTTCGTGGAACACCTCTTCGTGGCCTCCACCCACCACTTCGTACATTTCTTTACCAACAAAGGGAAGTCCTACAGGCTCAAGGTCTACGAGATACCCGAGGGGTCCAAGTCCTCGCGGGGGCAGGCCCTGGTCAACCTCCTTCCCCTCCAGTCCGACGAGAAGATATGCTCCATAATCGCCGCCAGGGAATACCCGGAAGACACTTACCTGGTGATGGCCACCCGGAAGGGGATGGTGAAGAAAACGCCTTTTGTGGCCTACGATTCCCCGAGGAAGAACGGCATCGTAGCCATAACCCTGTCGGAGGGGGACGAGGTGATAGATACCAGGTTGACCGACGGCGGAAAAGACCTGGTGTTGATCACCAGGAAGGGCCAGGCCATAAGGTTTCCAGAGGAGGACTGCCGCCCCATGGGTAGGGACACCATGGGGGTGAGGGGGATAGCCTTGGAGCCGGGAGACGAAGTCATCGCCATGGGTATAGCCGACGAGGACGCGGACCTGCTGGTGATAAGCGAGACGGGATACGGCAAGAGAACTCCCATATCCCATTATCCCAGGCAGAGAAGGGGAGGGAAAGGCGTGAGGACCGTTTCTTCTTCCCTGGCCAAAGGAGAGCTGGCTGCCGCCAGGGTGGTGAGGGAGAACCAGGAGCTGATGGCCGTTTCCGAGAAGGGTGTGCTGATCCGCATCAGGACCGAGGAAATCTCTAGGATGGGCCGTTCCACCCAGGGCGTAAGGATCATGACCCTGAACGAGGGAGACCGGGTCTCCAGCATAGCTCACCTCGCATCACAGGAGGGGGTAGAAGAAGAGGTTGCCGGAAACGCCTGACTTCGAGATCCTGGACCACACCGCCGACGTGGGGGTGAGGGCCTGGGGAAAGGGGCCCGCTGAGGCATTGCGCAACGCCTCCCTCGGGATGCTCCAGCTGATCTACGACCCCAGTACTGTTAAGATCAATGAAAGCAGGGAGATCGAGGCAGTCGGAAGGGACTGGCCTTCGCTTCTGGTGGCTTTCCTGCAGGAGGTCCTGTACTTGGTAGAGGTGGAGGGTTGGGCGATAAAGGACCTGGAGGTGGTGGAGGTAAGCGAGTACAGGGCCAGGGCTCGTTTACAAGGGGAGGATCTGGACCCGGAAAGACACCTCGTGTCCGGGGAGATAAAAGCCCCCACTTATCACATGATAAAATTCGAAAGGGACTACGATCACTGGATCGCCCAGGTGTACTTCGACGTCTAACCCCCACTTCCCGAGAGGTGGTGAGACATGGGCCTGTTGCGAAACGCCAGGCAGAAGGATAAGTACGTGTGGGAAATACCAGTGGGGACACAAGAGGGCATGAGGGTTCCCGGGGTGGTGTTTGGAGACCGGGAAATACTCCAGAAGGCAGACGAGGACAACGCCCTGGTGCAGGTGGCCAACGTGGCCTGCCTTCCGGGGATAGTCAAGGCTTCCCTGGCCATGCCCGACATCCACTGGGGTTACGGCTTTCCCATAGGGGGCGTGGCGGCTACCGACGTAGAGGAGGGTGTGGTTTCCCCGGGCGGCGTGGGATACGACATTTCCTGCGGGGTGAGGCTGATCAAGAGTTCTCTTTCCTGGGAAGAGGTCGAGAAAAGGCTGGAGGAACTCCTCGATCACTTAGAGAGGGGCGTGCCGAAGGGTTTGGGCACCAAAGGGAGGCTACAGCTTTCCAGGAAGGAAATGGAAGATTTGATGAGGAAAGGCGTGAAAGAGCTGGTGGCCAAGGGGATAGGATGGGAAGAGGACCTGGAATGCATGGAGGAAGGAGGTTATTATCCGGGGGCTGACCCCTCCAAAGTTAGCGAAAGGGCCTTCCAGCGAGGAAGGGACCAGACCGGGACCCTGGGATCGGGAAACCATTTTCTGGAAGTACAGGTGGTGGAGGAGACGGGCCCCCTAGCCGAGGAGATGGGGCTTTTTGAGGGACAGGTGGTGGTGATGGTGCACTCCGGGTCCCGGGGACTTGGCCACCAGATATGCTCTGATTACATAGAGGTGATGAACGCGGCCCTTTACCGATACGGGTTCAAGTTACCCGATCGGCAGCTCGTGTGCGCCCCCGTGAAATCACGGGAGGGACGGGACTACCTGGCCGCTATGGCCTGCGCCGCCAACTTCGCCATGTGCAACCGGGAAGCCATCACCCACTGGATAAGGGAGGCCTTCGAGGCCACGTTCCGTGCGGGGGCCAGAAAGCTGGGCATGGGGCTTCTTTACGACGTATCCCACAACCTGGCCAAGGTGGAGAGGCACCTGGTGGATGGGAAAGAGATGACGCTCATGGTACACAGGAAGGGCGCCACGCGTGCCTTCCCGGCGGGTAGGCCGGAGCTACCGGAAAGCTATCGGGCGGTAGGCCAGCCGGTCATCATCCCCGGGGACATGGGGAGCCATTCCTACGTGCTGGTGGGAACCAAGGAAGCCATGGAGATGAGCTTCGGCTCCACCTGCCACGGCGCCGGCAGGACCATGAGCAGAAAGGCGGCCAAGAAGAAGATCCGCGGCGAAGAGTTGAAGAGGAGGCTAGAGGCCCGGGGGATAAAGGTCAGGACAGACCATCTCTCCGGGTTGGCCGAGGAGGCACCCGAGGCATACAAGGACGTCACTGAGATCGTGAAGATATGCGAGGGCGCTGGGCTTTCCCGCAGGGTGGCGCGCATGAGGCCGGTGGCGGTGCTCAAGGGATAACCCTTATGGACCTCCGTCATCCTCAACACTGGCTTTTAGGAGTGAGCTTGATGGCTTGCCTCGCCTTGATCGCGATCACCGTCGCGGGGTGCGGCGCGAGCGCAGACTCCAAAGCACCCAGGGAAAGGGGGAAGGAGAACCTGCTCCACGGGACCTACCGCGCGAGGATAGAGGAAGACGGAAAGGTCAAGGAAATCTTGGTGTACCGTGCGGGCTCCTTTCGCTTGGTGCAAATGGAAGTTCCCAAGGTGATCGTGTTCAACCGCCAAACGGGTGAGGCCTGGGAGCTCAACACCTCCCTGAGAACCAAAAGGAGGATCACCGGGGACGAGGCCATGGGTAAGGCGGGGTCATGCCCCTTCGTGGTGATGAAGCCTTACCTCGACCTCTGCCAGTTCTGGGAGAACGGCGAGTTCCGCATGGAGACGGCGGACGGCAGGAAGGTCGAGGCCACCCTGGACGGACCCGGCAACCTACCCACCCGGTGGACCGCATACAAGGGAAGGGAAATCCTTAAGAGCTACCGGTGGACCTACGGGGGTGGGCCAGATCCTGGGGAGGCCAACTTCTCACCCCCTAAGGGCTATATCGAGCGGTAAAACACGGGCTCAGCACAACATATTGTGATAATAGCGATAATTTTCAACAACATGTTGTTGATATTGTGTAAAACCCCGCAATCGCATAGGTGGCTCCGATGGTCCTGGGGCAGGTCAACGCGGTGCGCAAGCCAAGCCGCGCCCGTAATGCGTTGAACGGATCTGGAAACAAGGGGTACGTATCCTCGCGGCCTTCACCCCGCCGGGTTCTTGAGGAAAGGCTCGCAGGGTGCTATATTCTTTCCTGCGGGCCTATAGCTCAGTTGGTCAGAGCGCACCCCTGATAAGGGTGAGGTCACTGGTTCGAATCCAGTTAGGCCCACCATGAAGGAGTCCCCCGAGAAGGGGATTTTTCTTTAATGGCTTCTCAGCCCACCCGGGGCATGGGAGCGGCACTATTCACCACCTGCGAGGGGGTTTCTCCCACCGCGACCTCCCGGGACTCGTGAAAAGCCTTTGAATTTCCTGATATGTCGCCCCCCGTGTTTAGAATCCCCTAGTAGGAGGTGGATGAGATGCGCGCTCAACCCCGGCCTCCACGATGCCTGCGGGGAAGGGCGTCTCGGAGGAAGGAGGAGGGGAATTGGCAAAGCAGATGATAAGGGACCTACAACCAGGACAGGAGGTCAGGAGCGTGTTCCTGGTCACCAGGAAGGAGGTAAAGAAGGCGAGGACCGGCGCACCGTACCTCTCCCTCGAGTTAATGGACAAGAGCGGGAGGATAGAGGCGAAGGTATGGGACGGGATAGGTCAACTGAGCGATTCGTTCTCGGAAAAGGATTTCATTCTGGTGGTCGGCCGGGTGGAATCCTTCCGAGACACCAAGCAGGTAGTAGTGAGTTCCCTCAGGAAGTGCAGGGAAGAGGATGTGGACCTGGAGGATTTCATCAGGACTTCGGAGCTCGACCCCTCTCTTTTGGCAAGAGAGATAAGGGAGGCGGCCGAGGAGGTGAAAAACCCCTACCTGAGGGAGTTGCTGGGGCTCTTCCTTGAAGACGGTGAATTCATGAGGGATTTCGTGGCCGCCCCCGCGGCCAAGAACTACCATCATCCCTACCGGGGGGGCTTGCTGGAGCACACGGCCTACACGGTCAGGATCTGCAGGATCCTGTGCGACCTTTACCCGCAGCTCGACCGGGACCTCCTCCTGTCGGCGGCCATACTTCACGACATAGGGAAAATAAGGGAGCTGGAATGGGACGTGGCCATGGAGTACACAGACGAGGGGAGGTTCCTCGGGCACCTGGTGGTGGGCGACCAGATGATAAGGGAGCGTATCGCGACCATAGAGGGTTTCCCCCCGGATCTCTCCATGAGACTAAGGCACGCAGTTCTTAGCCACCACGGGGAGTTGGAATGGGGCTCCCCCAAGAGGCCCAAGACCCTGGAAGCCCTGGTGCTCCACCACGTGGACAACTTGGACGCCAAGATAAACAGCTTTCTCGAGGTGATCCTGAGGAGCAATGGGTCCGAATCCAGCTGGACGGACGTGAAGAACCTCTTCAGAAGACCCCTTTACGTGCCCAGGTCCATGTACCAGGAAATGGAAATAAGTGTGGACGAGGAACTGGGAATCTGAGGGGTCCGGAATCGGCCAGGGGGTACGGATGGCCTGGCTAAAGGCTCGTCGGTAGCTCGCCTTGTTCCCCCTATAAACTACCCCCATAAGCTGCCCATGAAAGAGGTTGCCCTTTTCCAAAGGGAGGAAGCCCTTCCGCGCAAGGACATGGCGAGAATGAAAAGAAGGAAAGCGCGGAATTCCCCGAGCGCAGCCGCTTCCCGGGGGACGTGGCCATAGCGAAGGCGCTCGAAGAGCTGGGCGGATTCCCGACGGAGCTTATCCGGGACGGGGGGAGGAAGACCGAGAAGGTACTCCCTGAAGGTCTGGGAGGGCTTGCGATCCAGGCCCAGGAGGGACATGGCGGAAAGGAACAGTGCCAGGTTGCGTTCCAGCCTCCCCGCGGGAAAATCCCTCCGGGACGGGGGACGGAGGAGCGCGCGGCCTCTCCTCCACAGGGCATAAGCCAGGACCGTGGCCAGGAGGAAGGGAAGACTCAAAAGGTTGTGGGGAAACCTCAGCAACCCTCTTACCACGGCCACCAGTAAGTTTTTGAGGAAGGGGGGGATAAAGGGGGAGAGCCTGGCCTCTATCCACGCTAACAGGTCCCGGAAGATGAAGCGGGGCCCGAGCCAGGATCTTGGCTCGGGAGGCGTCATACCGGGGGTGGGGTCCATGGCGACCCAGCCCCAACCCTCCAAGTATATCTCCACCCAGGCGTGGGCATCGGATCTCCGGACCTCGTAAAGTCCGGTGAAGGGGTTGTACTCCCCTGTGGCGTAGCCGGTGATCACCCGGGCGGGGATGCCTGCCAGCCGACAGAGCACGGCATAAGCCGAGGCGAATTGCTCGCAGTAACCCTCCCGGTCTATGAAGAGGAACCTGTCTACGGCGTCCTGGCCCGCCTCCAGAGGGGGGATGTCCAGGGAATAACGGTAATTGTCCTCCAGGAATTCCTGGATCCGAAGGGCGGTGGCATAATCCG
>JAPWVA010000052.1 GCA_028275245.1 Actinomycetota bacterium | reverse complement strand
TGGCCCTGCGGCGCTGGCCTTTGGGAAAAAGGAAGCCGAGGTGGCGACCCTTCACCTCCTCCAGGGGGTATCCCAGGAGTTCCGAGAACCTCCGGTTCGCGTAGGAGATCCTCCCCTTCTCATCCAGGAGCACGAGGGCGCTGGGCATGGAATCCACCAAAGACCGGGAGAAATCCCTTTCCCTCCCCAGTTCCTCCAGGCCTCGTCTCAACTCGTCCAGGAGGCCCGCCAGCTCGAACACTATGCCCACCTGGGAGGCCAGGGAGACCAATGCCTCCAGGTCTTGGGGCCGGAAGTGACGGGGATCCTTATGTCCCACCACCAGTATCCCCTTCCTCAACCTCCCGAACACCATGGGGGCCAGGGCCAGGGAGCGCAACCCGCCCCGCATACCGTGCACGAAAAGACCTTCCTCTTCGGGGTCCACCAGGCGCGCCCTGCCCTCCTCCAAGACCTTCCCGTACAGTCGCTCCGCCAACTCCTTCCGGGCCAGCTCCCGGGTGCTCTTGTAGGCCAGTCCCTGATAAGCCGCCACCTTCACCCCCCCGTCCTCCTCCACGACCAACACCCCACCCGCCTCTGAGCGGGTGATGGCAAGGATCCGGGAGAGGGATTCCTTCAACGTGGCCTCCAGGTCCCCATACCCGGCGGCCAGTCGGATGAGGTCGAAGACCAGGCCGAGCTCCCGGTTGCGCCTCTGCATCTCTATTTCCAGGCCCTTCCTCTCGGTTATGTCCCTAGCCAGCACGGCGACGCCGAGGACCCTCTCTCCCTCTCCCTTCACCAGGGCGCTAGTGAGGAGCAGGTGCCGATGACCGTCCCTGCCTTCCACCTCCAGCTCCCCGGTCCAGGTCCCTTCCCGGAAGGTACGGTCCACGATCTCCATGAGGGAGAAGGGGCGAGCGGAGACCTTGAGCACGGAGGCGATGTGTTTGCCCGCCATCTCCCTGAAATCCCTGCCGCAGAGCTCCTGGAAAGCCCGGTTGGCGTATATCACCCGGCCTCTCCCGTCCAGGTAGCAGATACCCTCGTGCAGCTCGTAGGTCACCTGGTCCAGGTATTTCCTACCCCACATGAGCCAGCTCTCCATGGGAGGCGTGGATAGAACCCTGCCCGGTTTTATCACCACAGCCAGGCCCGCCTCTCCCGGGCCCGGAAGGGGGATGAGGGAGCAGAGGAGGGGAAGTCCGTCCTTCCCCGGAGCAAGGCAGGGGGCATTCAGGACATCCACGCCAGAAAGGGCCAGCTGCAGGGCCTGGGGGCTCACGAGGGATTCCAGCCTCGCTATCAGCTCCCCGGGGGCCTCGCAATCGGTGAGGCGGTAGGCAGCAGGGTTGGCTAGGGTTACCTTAAGGTCGGCATCCAGGAGGATCACGCCCTCCTCGAGGTCTTTCAAAAGGGTTTCGAGGGGACCGAGCCCGATTTCCACCTGCCCTCCTCGCCGGTCATCCTTCCCAACCCGATTATAAACCCGGGGCGGAAACCTGCCCGTGGGAGAAGGCCCGTAACGCCTTTCCCGTCCACCGGGAAGGGATTTTCCTCCCACCGGAAAACGGCCGTGAAGGCCCCACCGGCACCGACCCGCCCGCGACGAGAGGGCCGGTAGCCACCGTCCCCGGGAACCTCAGCCGCCGCGCAAACCCGGCCGCGGTCCTCGCACCCGTCTCACAAAGTCAAAGCCCGTATAGCTCTTGGTCCCCCATGATGGAGAAACCGGCCTCCCTGAGGATGCCCTCCGCCTCGGGCTCCCTCTCAACCTCCATCACCAAAACCGCCAGTTCCCGGTCCTTCACCACGAAACCGTAGGCATCCTCGATGTTCACCCCCTTCTTGCCCAGGGCGGCGCACACGGCGTGCAGGCCCCCCGGACGGTCGTCCATCACCACCGCCAACACATCCTTGAGGTGGACGGAGAACCCCTCCCGGTGCAGCGCCTCCTGGGCCTCCTCCGGGCGGTCTACCAGGAGCTTGGCCACACCGTAACCCTCGGAGCCCGCGATGGTGATGGCCCGGATGTTGATCCCCCTTTCCGCCAGCACCGCCGTGAGTCTCTCGAGCCTCCCGGGCCTGTCGGCCAGAAACACGTTCAGCTGATGGGCCATCTCATTCCCCTCCCAGGTCCACGCGCCTGTCCACCACCCTCACCGCCTTGCCCTCGCCCTTGGGCAGCGATCCTGGCTCCACCAGCTCCACTATGGGAGTGACCAGGATCTCGTCCCGCAGGGCTGCGGTGATCCTCTTCTGGAGCGACTGCAGCTCCCGGACGTCCCCGTGCCATATCTCATCTGTCACCTCTACCCTCACCCTCATCTCCTCGCGGGAGCCCACCATATCCAGGACTATCTGGTAATTGGTGCCCACCCCTACGGTCTCCAAGAGGACCTTTTCCACCTGCATGGGAAAGATGTTGACGCCCTTGACGATGAACATGTCGTCGCTCCTCCCCTTTATGCGGGATATGCGCCGATGCTCCCTCCCGCAGCGGCACCGTCCGGGATACACAAAGGCCAGATCCCTGGTGCGGTAGCGGAGCAGGGGCATGCCCTCGCGGTGGAGGGTGGTGAAAACCAGCTCGCCCTCCTCGCCCTCGGGCACCGGCTCCAGGGTTCGGGGGTCCAACACCTCCAGGATGAAGGCATCCTCCCAGACGTGCATCCCCTCCTGGAAGGGGCACTCGAAGGCGACCCCCGGACCGCTCATCTCCGAGAGACCGTAGGAGTTGTAGGCCTTGAAGCCGTAAGCTTCCTCCAGCCTCCGGCGTAGGCTCTCGGTGTGGGGTTCTGCACCTACCAGAGCGATGCGCAGGCGGGTATCCCGTCGGGGGTCAAGTCCCATCTCCCGGAATACGTCCAGCAGGTAGAGGGCGTAGCTGGGGATGACGTGGATCACCGTGGTGCCGAACTCCCTCATCAGGTAGATCTGCCGCTTGCTGTTGCCCGAACCCGAGGGTATGACCATGGCCCCCAGCCTCTCGGCGGCGTAATGGAAACCAAGCCCTCCCGTGAAAAGGCCGTACCCCATCATGTTCTGGAAGACGTCGGAACGCCGCACCCCCGTCATGTAGAGGCAGCGGGCTCCCAGCTCCGTCCAGGCCTGGATGTCTTTCCAGGTATGGAAGATGACGGTGGCCCTGCCCGTGGTCCCGGAGGATGAATGCATCCTCACGATGTCCTCCCTGGGAACGGTGAGGAACTCCCATGGCTCCACGCTCCTCAGGGTATCCTTGTCCATGGGGGGGAGGGACCTCAAGTCCTCCAGGGTACGCACCGCATCGGGATCAAAGCCGGCGTCTCTGAACCAACGCCGGTAGAAAGGGCTGTTCTTGCAGCGCTGAAGAACCCCTTTGAGTCTCTCCAACTGTAGCCTCCGGATGTCCTCGGCACCCATGAGTTCCACTTCCGGGTTCCAGAAACCGTCCTTTTCGTCCCTCAACTCATAACCTCCTCTCCACTACACGATCCCGGAAGGCCCGGGAGAGGATCCCGTCCCGGCGTTATCCTTCAAGCCATCCCGCGCACGCCTCTCCTGTCCCCGCCCTCAAGCCCGGGTCAACGTCCCCCAGCCTCACCACCAGGTGATGCCAAAATGTGGTAAACCCCAGGCGCATGTAAAGGGAGATGGCGGCATGGTTATCCCGTTGGGTCTCCAGCCTCACCCACCTTCCCCTCCCCACGGAGAGGGCGCAGGCCGCCGCGCAGGCGGAAAGGGCGTGACCCTTGCGGCGGCACTCCATCCTGGTGAAAACACCTCCCAGCTCGTCCGCGGCGGGGGTCACTGCCTCCAGGGCTGCCTTGGAAACGGCCCTACCACCTTCCCTCACCACGAAGGCCCTGCCCTCCTCCAGGAGTACACGCGCTTCCCTTCGGAGGAGATGGGTGCTCACCGAGCATCCTAAAAGCTCCGACTGGAGTTGTTTTTCCAGTTCTATCCAGTCTTCCAGGTCCCCATCACTGGCCAGCGCGGCCCTTTCCAGTCTTTCCTGTGGAAGCCTGAAGGCACGGGGGTGGAGAAGCATGCTCGCCTCCTCCTCCACGTGTTCCACCCTCCGGCGTACCTCGGGGAAGCGCGAGAGCAGGGAATCCGTTTCCTCCTCCTCTCCCACCAAGGCCCTCGGGAAACCCCAAAGCTCCATCGATCCTTCCAGCAGTACCTCTGCCTCCTTACCTCCGGGACACCAGCGCACCAGCCCTAAGTTGTCCCGGAACAGAACTCCCCGAACCGCGTCGTTAATCCGGAGGACCAGGAAACTGCCCTGCTCGGGCAGGCCCAGATTGAAAAGGCCGAACCGCCTAAGGGGGTAGACCATCCGCAGGTTACGCACCGGGTCCCTCTCCAGGTAGTCGAGGACCTCGGCTTCCTGGCCCGGAACCGCCACCTCCAGCTTGCTAGCCCAGACCATCCCTTCCCTCGTTCCATTCCCGTTCATCCGCTTGGTGTCACCTGTCTGGTAGAATTATAAATGTGAAGGAAAAGACCACGCCGGATGTCGTCGAGGAGTTCATCTCCCGTTATCCCTTCAGCCTGGATCCGTTCCAGATCGAAGCCATTAGGTACCTGTCCGAGGGCCGCTCGGTGCTGGTGGTAGCGCCCACCGGCTCGGGGAAGACGTTGGTGGCGGAGTTCGCCGTGTGGGATGCGGAACGCTCTGGGCTGAAGACCTTCTACACTACCCCGTTGAAGGCCCTGAGCAACCAGAAGTTCAGGGACTTCCGCTCCCAGTACGGGCCTGACAAGGTGGGCCTGCTCACGGGGGACAACAGCATCAACCCCGAGGCCCCGGTGGTCATCATGACCACCGAGGTCCTCCGGAACATGATCTACGAGAGATCACCCTCCCTCTACGGCCTCAAGTACGTGGTGCTGGATGAGTGCCACTACCTCATGGACCCCTTCCGGGGGGCGGTTTGGGAGGAGATCATCATCCACCTCCCGCCCGATATAAAGATAATCGCCCTCTCCGCCACCGTTTCCAATTACAGGGAATTCGGGGAATGGCTCAACACCCTGAGAGGTGATGTGAAGACGGTCTTCCACGGGGAAAGGCCCGTCCCCTTGCGCCACTTCTTTATGGTGGACGGGATCATGGTGAACCTCCTGAGCTCCAAGGCCCCCCGGGTGGTGGAGGAGCTGGAAAAGGCCTCCTCCCGCCGGAGAGGGGGGAAGAGGCATATTCCCCGTCACCTGGTACCCCGTCGGGCGGAGGTGGTGGAGAGACTTCGGCGCTCCGGGATGCTGCCCGCCATCTATTTCATCTTCAGCCGGGCCGGCTGCGACGCGGCCGTGGGGCACTGCATGGAGGCCGGGCTGGATCTCACTACCCCGGGGGAGAAACGCGTCATCGAGGACACGGTGCTGGAAAGGGTTTCCTTCCTTCCCCCGCAGGACCTCAAGGTATTCAACTTCGACCTGTGGTTGGAGGCCCTGAGAAAGGGCCTCGCTTCTCACCACGCTGGCTTGCTCCCCCTGTTCAAGGAGCTGGTGGAGGACCTTTTCGCCCAGGGACTGATAAAGGTGGTCTTCGCCACGGAGACCCTCTCCCTGGGCATCAACATGCCGGCCAAGACCGTGGTCATCGAATCCCTCTTCAAGTTCAGCGGCGAGACTCACGAGTTCCTCACCCCTACGGAGTACACCCAGTTCACGGGCAGGGCCGGCCGCAGGGGTATCGATAGCGTGGGCAACGCCGTGACCCTTTACAATCCCATGGTATCCTTCGAGGAAGTGAGGAGGCTGGCTCAGGCTGAAAGCCTGCCCATCACTTCCAGCTTTTCCCTTTCCTACAACATGGCGGTGAACCTCCTCCGGTACTATGATCACGAGACCGTGGTCCACCTCCTGAACTCCAGCTTCGCCCAGTTCCTGGCAGACCGGGAGGTGGTGAGGCTGGAGAAGTCCCGTAATCGGGTGGAGGGTCGCCTCACCGAGTTGGAGAGAGAACTTGCCTGCGAGAAGGGCGACGTGGAGGAATACCACGACCTGCGCCGACGCCTGTCCGAACTGGAGAAGGAGGCAGCTGAGGAGAGACGCAGGAGGAGGAGGGAGCTGATCCATCGGGAGATGGAGGAGCTCGCCGTGGGAGACGTGGTGGTCATCCAGCGTAAGGGGGAGCGGCGGGCGGCAGTGGTACTGGGCATGTCCGAGGACAAGAACGGCCATCCCCGCCTCACGGTGATGGACTCCAGGGGTCGCTTCCTCAAGGCCACGCACCAGCACTTCCCCCAACCACCCCAGGCCATAGCCCACCTGCCCGCCTCGTTGCTCTCCCCCGGGGGTAGGATCAGGGAAAGGGAAGTCCGCCGCTTCCTTCACGAGTTGGAACTGCCTGAGCCCATAAAGTGGGAAGAGGAGACCCTCCCCCACCTGAGGGAGGAGATCGCGGAGACCAGGGAAAGGCTGACTGCCCATCCGTGTCACGGATGTCCCCAGCGGGAGGATTGCGTATCCAGGTTCCGCAGGGTGGTCGACCTACGGCGAGAGGTCAGGAACATCGAGGCACAGATGGAGTCCCGGAGCGAGGTGGCCTCCCGCAAGCTGGAGAACGTTAAGAGGCTCCTGGGAAAGCTGGGTTACCTGGAGGACGGCTCCCCCACGCCGCGGGGCCTGGTGCTGGGGAGGATCTACAACGAGTGCGACCTCCTCCTGGTGGAGGCCATGGAGGAGGGGGTATTCCACGTCCTGGACCCCGAGGAGGCGGCAGCCTTCGCTAGTATCTTCGTCTTCGAATCGAGGGAGGCCGGGGCGCCCCGGGAAAGGGGGGGCAGGGCCAGGGTCGGGGAGGAAGCCACCTACCCCACACCTCGCCTGGAAAAGGCCATCTCCTGGGCCTTAGAGCGCCAGGAGGAGATAAAGGAGATGGAAAGGAAGGAGGGCCTGGACCTGCTCAAGCCGGTGGATGACGGTTTCGTCCCCGTGGCCTACGATTGGGCCTCCGGCGAGGACCTGGAATACATCACAGCCACCTATCCCCAGTTCTCCGCGGGAGACTTCGTGCGGTGCATGAAACAGGTGATCGACCTGCTGCGCCAGGTGAAGGAAGCGACCACCGACGAGATGCTGGCCGCGCTGGTCTCCTCGGCTATGGACCTGGTGGACCGCAGCATAGTCGCATACACCAGCATCGTCGACGCCATCCAGAGCGGGGAGGAAACCGGTGGTATCTCGGGGCGGGAAGAAGGTGAGGAGGAAGATGCCGGTTGAAAGGAGGATATCCCGGGCCCTCTCCCTTTTCTCCGCGACAGCCGTACCTCTCCTCTTCCTCCTGATCTCCCTCCCCTCCCGCCTGGACATGGACCGCTCCGCCCTTTATGCCGTGGCCGCTTCACTTGCCGTACTCTCCCT
>JAPWVA010000050.1 GCA_028275245.1 Actinomycetota bacterium | reverse complement strand
GCCATCACCACCCACGACAACGTGGCCCGCTTCGAACCCTCCGGCAGGGAGGAGGAGTGGGAGCTCATGAGGAGGCTGGCGGAGGAGTTCACGGAGCCTGGAGCCTTCGTGGTACTCCTCGGTTACGAGTGGTCTCGCCACTCTAGGGGTCACCGCGGCGTCTTCTACGCCCCGGGCGAGCCCGACCCGAGGGTGTTCTCCTCCACCGAGGACGAGGCCCAGGAGGTGGAGGACCTGGAGGAGGCCCTGGGGGGGCGCATGGCGCTGTTGGTACCCCACCATACCGCCTGGAGGAAGGTCTTTTTCATCCCCTGGAACTGGGCCAAGTTCATCCGCTTGCGGATCCCGGAGAGGTACACCTGGGGCGAGAATGACGGGCGTATGCAGCGGCTGGTGGAGATATACAGCGACCACGGGAGTTCCGAGTATCCCGACCCTTCCCTTCCCATCACCCATGGGAACCCTGGGCCGCCCTTCCCCCCTTTCATGCGTTATGACGGCTGCCGGGAGGGGGTGGGGAATTACGTACGGGAGGCGTTGGCCGCGGGTTACCGCCTGGGCATCATCGCCGGGAGCGACCGCCACGACTACCCCCTGGACCCAGCCCGTTATTCTGTGCCCGTGCATCCCCGCGGGCTGACCGGTCTCTGGGCCGAGGAACTCACCCCCGAGGCGGTTTGGGCCGCCCTCTGGAACCGCACGGTCTATGGCACCACCGGCGCGCGCATGGTGGTGCAGCTGGAGGCGGACGGCCTGCCCATGGGGAGCGAGTACGTGGCGCTGAGGCCACCCTGCCTGCGGGGAAGGGTCATGGGTCACGGGAGGATCCGGGCGGAGCTGTGGCGCCACGGAGCAGAGGGATATAGCCTCGCCTGGAGCGGTGCCGGAAGCGATGAGGTCTCCTTCGAACTGGAGGACGGAAAGGCCGGGGGAAGCGTTTTCTACTACCTGCGGGCGGAGCAGGAGGATGGGCATAAGGCCTGGTCCAGCCCCATATGGGTGGATTTTGCCTGACCTAGGTAGGTCCCTGGAGGGCCCGGAAGCCGCGGCGCGGGGTATGGCGGCATAAGGGGCAAGGATGAAGCTCGTGGGGTCGGCGAGGTGATCTCAGTCGTTCCCGCTGGGGATGGTCTTTGGTAGAAGTTGACCGGAGCCGGCACCAGGCCTGCATCGCGGCGCGGGCCGCTGGGACGACCCCGACAACCCTGGCGACGGTGACTCCGGTGGAGGTGAGGGAGTTGCGCTTACCCAGAAGGACTTATAGTCGGTTTTTCGCCGTCTTGGTCCCATGGATGATGGCTCTTCTCGCCCTCTTTTGCCTCTTGCTGCTTTCCTTTCCCGGGTGCCGTGGTTCGGAGGAGGGATCGGCTCCCGGGGAGGGGGTAGCGGGAAAAGAGGGTGTGGACGGCGCTGTAGTCCAGGTACTCGTGTTCACCCAGCCCGGCTGACCGCCCTGCCGGCCGGCCAAGGCCCTCGTGGAGGGCCTAGTTAAAGAGATGGGCGAGGGGGTGACCTGGCAGGAGGTGGACTTGAGCCGGGACCCGGCGGCCGGGGAGCGATACCGCATCCGGGCCACCCCTACCGTGGTGGTCCTGGACCGGGAGGGTAAGGTGAGGAAGACCCTGGTGGGGGTGCCCGACCGAGAGGAACTGCGAAAGGCCATCATGGAGGCCGCGGGAGGGTGAGCCGCACCCCGGTACTCGTCTCACCTTAACTCCTCCTTTGCCCACTTTGGGCGGGGACACCTTCATGGGATCCCGTGCGTGAAGGTCACGCCTATCAGGACCTCGCCGCCTTCACGTTCTTTTTTACCGGCGTCCGAAGCCGGCGGATATAGCTCCTCGGGGGCAGGCTCCCACGCAACGCAGGCACCGGATGCAGCGGGGGGACGATATCTCCCCTGGGAGGCCCAGGTCCACGGGACAGGCCTCGGAGCAGGCCCCGCAGGAGTCGCAGGTCGATTCCTCCACCTCCAGGCGATAAAGACTCATCCCGTTGAACCATCCCCATAGAGTCCCCAGGGGACATATCGCCCGGCAGAAGGGCCGGTAGACCGGTATGCACCATAGGACCAGGGCGATGAAAAGGGCTGCCTTGAGCCAGAAGAACCCACCGATGGCGGGTAGAGGGAAGGAGGGAGGGATGGCCTTTAGTGGGAGGGCCCCCTCCAGGAAGCCGGCGGGACAAAGACGTGAGAACCAGGCCGTTCCCGTGGAGAGGGGAAGCAGAAAGACCAGCGCTACCAGAAAGAGGTAGCGCCCGGCGGAGGCCCCAGCAGGTAGCTTCCGCTTCCTCCCCGGGATGCGGTGAACCAGTTCCTGGAAGAGGCCGAAGGGACATATCCAGCCACAGGGGAGCCTGCCCCACACGGCCCCGGTGAATGAAAGGAAAGCCCCCACGTAAAGGAGAACACCGAGGCCCTTGAGGAACAGCTCGCCCGCCCTCTCCCTTAGAAGGGAAAATCCGTGCTGCAGTCCCCCCACCGGGCAGGAGAAGACGGTGAAGGGACAGGCGTAGCAGTTGAGCCCTGGAGCGCAAACTCCCTTGAGGGGGCCTTGATAGGTGGATCTGGAAAAAAGGTAGGAGAAGAAGGGATTGAGGGCCAAAAGTCCGGCGGCCTGGGAGCACCGGCGATATCTTTCCATTTTATGGTATTTACCTCTCCACCCTGGACCGCTCCTTGCCATGGTCCACCCTCCCCTGCGGGACCCTGGGGACATGCCAGGTCCCTCCTGCCTTGATCCAGGACCGCCCGTTCCGGGGGCTCCCTCCCAGGACGTCTGGGCAGAACCGGCTACCGCTGGACTTTCGCCGGGTCCCTGCACGTTCGCCCCCCGCGCGCTCCCCGCGGGGGGACTCGCCGCCCGTACCGGAGCCTTTCATATCAGGCCTATACAGTCCAGGCAGGTGACCACGGCGTGCACGTAGAGGGTGCGCGGCCCCTCCCAGAGGAGGGAGAGCAGAAAGGCCAGCAGGGCCAAGCCCAGGACGATGAGCGCCCTGCCCTCCCTCTCCAGCCTCGGTTTTATCGACCTTATACCCATTCCTTCCACCGTCCCCTTTGCGTTCTACTGGTGTAGGCGCCCTGGCCTTTGACACCGCCCGGGACTGGGGGTTTGCCTCCAAGCCGCGGCCTTTCCCGCGATAAGAGTCTACCCTTTTTTGCGCTGGCTTTCCTGAGACAACGGGCTCGGCGGCGGTTTCCTCCCGCACTGCGGTCATTCATCTTTTACCGCGCTCCTTTCGCCGGGCAGGAGGCCCAAAGAATGCGGTGATATTTTTATCTGCGGTCATTCATCCTTTACCGCGCTCCTTTCGCCGGTTCCGTTCCTACTTTCCCAGGGATATCCCGGCTCAGCCTCCCGTGCCGGGTGCCTTCTGGCTGCCAAGGTACTTTTGCGGAAGCCCTCTTCCCTGGACACCGGTTATTAGCGTTTTTTACCACCATCAGGGATTTTATCGGGGTAATTCCGCAGACGCCCCCTTGCCTGGACGCCGATACCTCCAGGCCCGACACGCCCGTACCCTCCCACCAACCCCGTCCCAGACCACCCGCACCTGTCGCCGGGCGGTGTACTGCCGGGACGACTCCTGCAGTCATTCCACCAGCGCGAGGATGTTGCGGGAGGTTATCCTCTCCAGCAGGTCCCGGTCCTCCCCGGCGGCCTTTCGCGCGATCCTCAATGAGAAGGCGGGGTCGCTCTCCGGCCAGTCGGAGCCGAAGATGACCCTCTCCCTTCCCGCCGCTCTTATGGCCTCCTTCACCACCTTGAGGGGCTGAAAGGATGTCTCCAGGTAGACGTTCTCGTGGCGGCGGGCCAACTCCAGGGCCCTCTCGGGATGGTAGAGGCCCATGTGGCCCAGGATGATCGGCAAATCCGGGAAGGCGGCTATGAGCCTTTCCAGCCGGCGCACGTCCCCGAACTGGGCGTGAGGATCCCGGGTGACGAAGTAGTCGAACTCGCCCGTGTGGAACAGCACCGGCCGACCGTAGCGCCGGAAGGCCTCCAGCAGTTCAAAGAGGAAGGGGTCCTCAGGCGGTATGCGCTGCAGGATGGGGTGCACCTTGAGGCCCCGGCAGCCTCCCTCCATGGCCTCTTTCAGCTCCCTCTCCCATCCCGGGTGGGGATGGACGGAGGCGAAGGGCATGAGGCGGGGTTCCCCGCGGCACCTTTCCAGGTACTCCCTGGAGGTGGAGTAGGGGGCTATGGGAAGCACCACGGCCCTGTCGATGCCCCGCCGGTCCATGACCCGCAGCAGGTTATCCCGGGAGCCCATGGCGAGGCGGAGCTGGTTCTCCAGGGCGATGAGCACCCTGGCCGGTTCGGGTGGCTCGCCCCGCCAGAGGGGGTTCCGGAAGCCGAGGAGCTCGTAGGCCCGCATGAGCAAGAGGGTGGGACTCCTCCGGCTCGGGTCGGGGAACACCCCCGGTATGGGCGTTTCCAGGTGGGCGTGGGCGTCTACTATCATGACCGGAAGAGAAAATCAATACGAACCCCCTTCCCCCTTGACTACCGTCAACCGCTGTCATCCGGACGAGGCTGGGCATAGCCCCCGCGCTGAAAAAGCATATCATGCGGTGAGGTCCTGGAGATGTGCCTGGGGCGGCGGAAGGGCCGCCTGCCCATGCCCTGGCGGCTTGCCGGAACACTGGTTTGGACCCCGATGGGTCCGGGCGGCGTAAGGCGCACCCCTCCCGGGCCGGGGTAGCGACCGCTGGAGAAGAACAAGGTGATGCAGGGAGAGGTTTCTTCCAAGCCGACCCGTCTTGGAACGCCCCGCGGATTGGTATGGCCCCGCCATCCCCGGGGGACGACCGCGTGATGGCGGGAAAGAGGTGTCATGGGTTTATGGGCCCGCCATCCCCATGGACCGACCTCAGGTCTCGCGGTTCCTCCGGTGGGGCAGGGCTTATCCCAGGGCGGCCAGTATATCCTCGTCCGGCGGGTACTCGGTCTGGATGCTGGCGATGAACACATACCTCACCCTTCCCTCGGCATCAAGGACGAAGACCGAGGGTCGTGCGATGTGCAGGGATTCGAAGTTCACCCGCACGTAGACCCCGTAATCCTTCACCACCTGGCGTTTCTCGTCGGCCAGAACTGGGAAGGGAAACGGGTGGGCGGAGAGGTACTCGTGGATCTTGTCCCGCTTCTGGGGCAGTATGACCACCGCTCCAGCGCCCCGTTTTTCCAGTTCAGGATAGATCTTGTCCTGTATATGAACCATATACTCCCGGCAATGCGGTCACCAGGTCCCCCGGCCGAAGTAGATAAGCAACGGGCGGCCCAAAAGGTCACCCAGGGCCACCTCCTTCCCGGTTAGGGCGTCCGGCAACCGGAATTCGGGAGCCCTGTCGCCTACCTTAAGGACCTTGCTCTCCCTGGCCATGGTTCTCACCTCCCCTTTTTCGATCGGAGCGGAAACGATCTCGACGGGACGGTCTGGGTGTGTTCGGCGGAAGCTCCGCATCCCCCGCTGTGCCGTCCATGAGTCGCCCGGCCGCTGCCGGGATGGTGTCGCTGCCATGAGGCCCTCCCCGGGGACATAACGCCTTCTGAGGTCCCCTTGGCCGGCCAGGGTGATATAAAGGGGTGGATGACCTGGCCAGCCGTGCGGAACCCCAGACCCGGTAAACGGGATTGAAGCGGTCTCTACGGATATCACCGGTATGCTTCAAGCCCAGCACGTCTGCAAGGTGAACGCGCCATCCTCACCGACCATCGACCAGCAAGCCCCGGTCTTTGACCCTTCCCGGTCCGTTGCCCCACGTGCCCACCACAATGGTCGAGGTCTCCGTACGGCCCCTTTGTATAGGGCTGGCGCGGATCGCTCCCGCCGGACCTCGACCCGATGTTGATATCCAGTATCACATGGCGCCTCCAAAGGGCCTTGACGGAGATCAGTTCCCTGCGGAAGGAAACCGGTGACGATCGTTCACGATGATATGAAAGCCTTGAAAGTGATATGACAGCCA
Source organism: Actinomycetota bacterium (assembly GCA_028275245.1). GTDB lineage: Bacteria > Actinomycetota > Geothermincolia > Geothermincolales > RBG-13-55-18 > JACVJK01. The sequence continues at coordinate 1,470 of JAPWVA010000050.1, read as the reverse complement.
TGGAAGACCCGGATCTCAATGCCGTGGTATTCGATGGCGCGGCTGAAGGCCTGAGGGAGGAAAGCAGGACGCCCGAGGGGAAAAGGGGTTTCATCCCGGTGCCCTATACCGGTGCCCTATAAGCGGAGGCATGGGGATCGAGCTGGCGACGAGGTCTTGCCGGGCGGGGGATGAGGGCGTCCGGAGCGGCGAAGCCTCTTCGCGTACCGGTTCGACGAGGTTCGCGGCCGTGTTTGCGGCCTCCGGGGCGAGACGTTTTCAGTCTAGCCATGGTGCTTGGGCGATAGTCCACCATGCGGTGGGGGTGCCGGTCCCCTGCTTTCCTTTACAATTGATCGTAAAGGTTAGGTGTTAGGCCATCCCTTTTGCGGGGAAACACTCAGAGGATAAGATGACGGAGAATTTAGCTGTTTTTTGTTTTGCCGCTGGACCTTCCTTTTTGCGAATAAAAATTAGAGAGTCCACGGAAACGGTGATGTCCTGAAAGGCTGGATGATGGGGTCGGGTATTCCCTTGGCCCTCTTATTGACCTTCCTGGCGGGTGCGGCCACCGCGCTGGGAGGCCTTCTGGGCCTTCTCTTCAGGGAGCCGGGACCGCGTTTCCTGAGTGCCACCTTAGGCTTTTCCGCCGGGGTGATGATACAAGTCTCCTTCGTCGAACTCCTTTCCTCCGGGATAGAGAGCGCGGGCTTCCTCGGAGCCCATGTCGGCTTCTTCGCCGGCATGATGTCCATGTACCTGGTGGACAGCCTGGTGCCCCACCGCTACTTCGCAGAGGAGCGCGGTATCACCCAAGGCAGCGGGCTCCATCGCGTGGGCTTGCTGACGGCGCTGGGCATAGCCATCCACAACTTTCCTGAAGGGATGGCCACCTTCGCCGGTGCGCTGCAAGATCCGAGGCTCGGGCTCGCCATCGCAGTGGCGGTGGCCATCCACAACGTGCCCGAGGGCCTGGCGGTCTCCACCCCTGTATACCTGGCCACAGGGAGCCAAAGGAAGGCCCTCCTCTGGTCCCTCTATTCCGGGCTGGCTGAGCCAGCCGGAGCGATGCTGGCAGCCGCCTTTCTTTATCGGTTCCTCGACGAGAGTGTCCTGGGATGGTTGCTCAGCGGGGTCGCGGGGGTCATGGTGTATATATCCCTGGATGAGCTCATCCCCGCTTCCCGCGGATATGGCCGGGATGACCACGCCATTTTGGGGGCCGTGGCCGGGATGATGGTCATGACCCTGAGTCTCTGGCTGTTTTGAAGCCGCAAAGGCGAAGGTTACCCTCACAGCACGTAGGAGCAGGCTGATGACCCGCCAGTCTTTCACGCCCTAAGTGGTACTTCTCAACCCCAGTTTTGCACACCATGTACTAGAAGGGGTAAGTATTCCGCTCCCAGTAAGAGGTGATCCCCGAAAAGGCTGCGCTTTTCCATAAGACTGCCAGACAGTTGGCAGTCTCTTGGCGAAAATCCCAAAAGATCG
>JAPWVA010000092.1 GCA_028275245.1 Actinomycetota bacterium | reverse complement strand
CGTGTCAGAGCGGGGCGATGGCAAGGACTTGGAGGCGTTCCTGCGCCACCTGGGTGAAACTCTGCTCTTCTTGGATTCTGGTGTAAGGGACCAGCTCCTTGCCTACCTGCTAGGACCCAGGGGGAGGAAGTTTGAATGGTTTGCCGGACTGTTGACCTCATTTACCGAAAGGGAACTCATCGACTTGCTGGGGGGAATGATATTCAACCTGCCGGAGATGATGGATCCGGTCAGGGATTTCCTCTCGAGAATGTACGGGGAAGCAGGCTCGCGAAGTCTCATGAGGGGTCTGAGGGATAAGATCCTCGACTTGGGAGCACCATCGGAACTGGCGGAAGGGTTCTTGCCCTTCGAGCCGCTGGAAAGGCCACCTGGGAGGGAAGATCTCCTGGAGGTCATGCGGGAAAGACGTTTACCGGAGGTGGAAGGACCCGAAAGGGGAATGGACCGGTTTGACCTCTGGCGCGAGGCCTTGGAGGAGTTCCCTCCCTTACTCCTTTCCCTTCTCGAGAAAGGTGAGATAGTGGAGAACATGGAGATGGTGGCCGGCTGGGTCAGGCAAATACTGGCTTGTCTGGTAGACGAGGGGGAGCTGGAAAAAGCCGCGGACCTGGTGGGTGGTTTTCAGGACATCGTTTTCCTGGGCAATTTACCACCCAAGGTGGAGGCCTTCCTGGAGGAGACCCTTTCAGAGCTATCCAGTGTCGGTAGCTTGAAAACGCTCGTGAACAGCTCCTTTTACCGTTCCGAGGACAAGGGGGCGGTGGCGGAGAGGCTGGCCTGCTTGGTTGCACGCCTAGGCGAGGGGGCCCTGCGTAACCTAGTGGAGATTCTGGCCAAAGAAGAGAAGGTGGGGATCCGGAAATTCATCTGCGAGGTCCTGATGAGAGCCGGCAGCGGAAACGTCCACCTGCTGGGTTCTTATGTCATGGACGAAAGGTGGTACCTGGCCAGGAACATCGTCTACGTACTGGGAAGGACGGGGAATAGCAACTCCCTTGCCTACCTGAAGATGGCGATGAAACACCCCCATCCCAAGGTGAGGCGGGAAGCCCTGGTAGCCCTGGGCCAGGTGGGAAGCCCTGAAGCCCTGGAGGAGCTGGTCAAGGCCATCCGGCACGAGGACCCCAGCACCCGGGTTCAGGCCGTCAGGTGCTTGGAGAGGATCGGGGGAGAAGTCGCTGAGGAGGTGCTTCTCGGGATCTTGGAGAGAGGGTTGGGCAAAAGACCGGATGAAGTCCTCCTGGAGGAGGCGGTGTCGGCGCTGGTGAGGATGAGATGCCACAAGGCATACCCCGCGCTGGCCGCCCTGGCAAGCCAGAGAAGGATCGTGGGCAGGAAAAAATGGGAGAGGATCGCCGTCCTGGCCCGGGAGGGGATGATGGAACTGGAGACGGCGTTCCCCAGGGTGGGGGATGGCGAAGTGGGAGGGAGACGAGCCGATGCGGAGTGATGAATACCCGGAGGGTCTAGAATCCCTGGAGAGGGAACTCGCCCTCCTCAAGCGGTTCTATGCCCTTTGGAAGGCGGGCATGTTGTATCCAGGGGACCATCCCATGTGGAGGCATGCGTGCCGGCAGTTCCTCGAGGCCTTCACGCGCCTGCAGGGAAGCAGGAGCGGTGAGTTCGTCCTGAGGATAGTGGGGGACGAGTTCTACCTGGAGGACACCCTCCTGGTCAGGGAGAGCATACTCTATTATTCCCTCCTGCAGGACCTCAAGAAGGCGGGCATCGGGGGCGTGGCCGTGAGTCCCTCCGTCGGGCCCACGGACCTGGCCGCCCTGGTCTCCGCGGTAAGGGAAGGTGAGGTCCTTCGGGCCTCGGAAGACCCCGATGCCTTTCTCCGGGAGAGGAACATCCACGGGATCCGACTGGAAAAGCCGGGGGAATGGAAAGAGGAAAGGGGGCGGGGGGGAGACCGCACCCGACTCACCGAGGAGTACAGGAACGCCGTGGCCGTGATGGGGGAGATCTCCCGGCAGGTGGAGGAGGGGCGGAGGATAAGGGTGGACAAGGCCAGGAGAGTGGTCTCCTCCCTTCTGGAGAGGATAAAGGAGAATCGCACTGCCGTGTTGGGGCTGACCTCCCTCAAGAGCCATGATGACTATACCTGCTACCACAGCATCAACGTGCTTATACTCTCGCTCTCCCTGGGAACCTTGCTCTCCCTGGACAGGCCCGCGCTGGTGGCCTTGGGGATGGGCGCGCTCCTCCACGATCTGGGCAAGATAACCGTTCCCCGGGAGATCCTCCAGAAAAAGGGCCCCCTTACCGAAGGGGAATGGAGCATAATAAGGAGCCATCCCGTGAAGGGCGCGGACATACTCCTGGCCCAGCCGGGCATCCATCCCCTTTCCGTGGCGGTGGCCATGGAGCACCACGCCCATTACGACATGGGCGGCTATCCCAAGATCAGGGGGAAGGAGAGGCCGTCGCTCTTCTCGCGGATCGTGGAGATGGCGGATGTTTACGACGCCATGACCACCACCCGTCCCTATCAGAGGGCGCGAACCCCGGAACAGGCCCTGAGGATATTGTTGAAGGACAGCGGTTTCGTTTTCGATCCTGCCCTCGCCCCCATGTTCGTGGCGATGATGGGGATATACCCGGCGGGCACCCTGGTGAGATTGAGCGACGGGCGATGGGGCGTGGTCAGTGAAGGAGCCGTGGTGGAACCCCGTTACCCAGTGGTGAAGGTCATCGCCGACGAGAATGGCCCCCTGACCCGACCTTTCCTCCTGGACTTGGGGGGCGATGTGGCCAGGGAAAGGGGCTTGGAGGTGGCGGAGGTGCTCCTCCCTGAGGAAGCGGGGGTGGACCTGGAGGGGTTCCTGGACCAAGAGGCCCCTTGATACCCCTTCAGGGAAAACATGGAAGGAAGGAAATGGTTTCCCCCGCTCCGACGGGCTTAATGGCGATCTCCATCAACAAGGGTAAGAGCGAGGGTTGGCGATTTACAGGCGCAAGGTAGACGGGTACCGCGGAATCAATCCCCTGATCGGGTAGATGGCCCTGCCGTCATCCTCCTCACACCCGCGAAGAGAAAGGTGGAGAGCAGAACGCAGGCCAGTCCCAGCATCCAGGCCATCCGGTAGCTCCCGCTGAGATCGTATATGAGCCCTGTGACGTATGGGCCCAGGGCTCCTCCTAAAGCCCCTCCCGTGGTCACCAGGCCGAAGATGGAGCCCATGTTCTTCTTCCCGAAGACCTCAGCCACCACCGCCGGGATGACCGGACCGTAGGCGGCATATCCCACTCCAAAGGCCGCGGCGAAGAGCATGAGCGACCAGGGATTCCTCACGAGGAAAAGGAGGAGGAAGGACAGGACTAATAGCGCGCAGGCGGGGTAAAGGGACCTCTTCTTCTCCCCTACCCGGTCGGAAAGCCAGCCGAAGAAGAACCTGCCGAAAATGGAGAAGGCCCCTACCACCGTGACCGACCATCCGGCCCACCCAGAGGATATACCCCGGTCGGTGGCATAGGGGACCTGGTGAACCATCACCCCGTACAGGGCGATGACAATGAGGATGAAGCCGGCGAAGAGAAGCCAGAATGAGGAAGTCCCCAGGGCCTGCCGAAGGGTCAGGTCGCAGGTGTCGATTGACTGGGTAGAGGAGTCCCCGTGGGAAGGACAATCCGTTTCAACGGCCTCGCTGGCGGGCCCGGGTCTTAGGGCGAGATAAGCCGCCGGGGCCAAGGCCAGGGTGACGTATCCCAGGACCTGGAAGGATGCCCTCCAGCCCCAACGGTGGTCCACGAAGCCGATGAGCCGGGGGAGCACCATGGTGCCGAAGCCGATGCCGGTGGTGGCCAACCCCAGGGCGGTGCCCATGTTGCGGCGGAACCAGGACGCTACCGCCGTGTTGGTGGGAACCAAGCCGATGCCGTTGCTACCCACCCCGAAGACCAGCCCATAGAAGAGGACCAGCATCCAAAGGCTCGAGGCCCTGGAGCAGGCCCACAGGCCCAGCCCCCCCAGCAGGGCCCCAGCGGATATCACCAGCCTGGGGCCATAGCGATCCACCAGCCTTCCCGCCAGCGGGGCGAGAAAGGCATAGACCAGGACGCTCACGGTGAAGGGGAGGGATCCCTGGCCCCTCCCTATGCCCAGGTCCCCGGTGAAGCTCTTCAAGAGGACGGTGTTGGTGTAACGGATGCCGTAGTTCACAAAAAGGGCGGCGAAGGCCACCCCCACCACCGTCCACCCGTAATGAATCCCCCTACCCTTGCCTTCCAAGGACCCCTCCGAGCGAGTTAAATGATAGAAAGAACGAGCGGAACCTCCATGAGACCGCCTCAGCCCGTGGTGTCATACGCCTCAGCCCGTGGCGCGGACCAAGGAGCTTTCCGCCGCGAGCTTGTGTCTTAGAGAATAATCCCTCAAAACCGCGGCCGCGTCCACGGCGTCCTCGGCGTCGTCGTAAAGGGGGAATCCGGCTACACGGCGCATCTTTCGTAGGACCTCGCTTCCCGCCAGAAGCCCCGTGACCACCGGCTTGCGATACCTCTCCATGAGTCTCCCGATTTCCAGGATCATATCTTCGCTCATGCCGAGAATGCCGCTGGTCGCCATCTCCCCCATCCTTGTCAAGCGAGCCACCAGTATGAGGATGATTCCGTCGATGAAGTCCTGCTGGAGGAGCCTCTCGATGACGAAGAGCCGGTCGTCGGACCTTTGCACATCCACCAGATCCAGGGGGTTGGCGATCTTCACCACTCCTGCCCTCAACCTTCCGGCTATCTCTTTTACTAGGGAAGGAGGAAGGGAAGGGAACTCGAAACCCCGGCGCGCGCATTGATCCGAGGCTACCACCAGGATGCCGCCGGTGGGGGATACCAAGGCAACCCGGTTGCCCCGCAAAGGTGGGAGGGCGAAGACGGTGGAGAAGGTGGCCAGCCGGGATAATCGGTCCACCCTGATGATACCGGCCTGGCGGAAGGCCCCGTCCAGCACGTGGTCGTCGTTGGCCAGGGCAGCGGTATGGGAGCGGGCGCTCTGCCTAGTCTGGGGCATCACGTTGGCCTTGAAAGCGAGGATGGGCTTTCGGAGCCCGGAGGCCACCTGGACCAGCTCCCTTCCCCTCTCCACATCCTCTAAGTAGAGACAGATCACGCGTGTTTCCTCGTCTCTACCAAGGTATTCAAGGTAGTCCACCTCGTCCAGGTCGGTCTTGTTCCCCACGGAGACCCACTTAGAGAACCCCGCGTTCATCTCCCTTAAGCGGGAGAGGAAGTCCATTCCGATGCCTCCGCTCTGGGTGACCAGGCTGATGCCGCCCTTGGGAATGTCTGGCGGTACCTCTAGAAAGGGTAGACAGAGCCCGGTGTGGGCGTTGATAACGGCCAGGGAGTTGGGGCCCACGAACCGGATGCCGTAGCGCCGGGCCACCGTGACCAGCCGCTCTCGGAGGCTCTCGCCTCTCTCGTCCAGTTCGTCGAAGCCCCCGGTGGAGATGGCGAGCCTCCCTATCCCCTTCCTTCCGCATTCTTCGACCACTTCCGGTACCGCTGGAGCCGGGATGAGGATGAGGGCCAGGTCCACCGCCTCCGGGAGGTCGGTGACGGAGGGATAGAGGGTAAAGCCCAAGACCTTGCCACCCCTGGGGTTGACGCAGAATATGCGGCCGCGGTATCCCCAGCGGAGCAGATTCTCGAGGACTACCCTTGCCAGGTTTTCCGGCTTGTCCGATACGCCGACCAGCGCTACGCTTCTTGCCCCGAAT
>JAPWVA010000049.1 GCA_028275245.1 Actinomycetota bacterium | reverse complement strand
GGATGAATTCGTCCACCCCGATGGCCGGCAAGGTGGTGATGCGCACCGTTCCCCGCGAAGCCAGCTGGACCGATATGCGTGTGATGGTCTCGTTGTTGGGGGCCTCCACGATGTTAACGAAGTCATAGGGCCCCAGGACCGCGTACTGGGCGACGACCTTCCCCCCCATGGCCTCCACGTCTTTGTTGACTTCCTTGATCCGGTCCGGGTTCTTGGTGAGCGTGGCACAGCCCTCGTCGGTCAGGCGGCTCAGGAGAATGTACACGGCCATATTACCCCCTCCTATCCCCACGTTGTCCGCCGCTCGACGAGTTATTTCCTACCCGCCACCGGGAACCCTTAAACCTGGGGAGGCCCCCTGTTGCGGTCGTCCCAAAGCAGGAGGCGGATCGGGCCAGTGGTGCCGCACCTTTCCTTCCCAGGCACTTACCAGAGCTTCCTCGCCCCTTCCCGGGGCGGAAGTCCTGCTTGAGGGAGGGGAAAGTTCCAACCCGGATTTTACCTCGGCCGGGTCTTCCCGGGGTTGTATCATTATGCTCGACGGAAGGAAACCGGGGAGGTCGGGATGGTTCGCACCGAAAATAGGAGCGCAGGAAGCAGGGCATGAGCTACCGGGTCACCATCGTCTACCACGGCGATTTCGCCCTTTGCGGTTATCCGGCATTGAGGGACCGCATAGCGCCTTCCTTCCGGGAGCTTGAGAGGAGGGGATTGCTGGCGAGGGAGGGGGTCAGGGTCCTGGAGGCCGTGCCGGTGGAGGAGGAACTGGTCTTCCAGGTCCACACTCCCAACCACGTAAGGAGTGTGCAGAGGAGCGATTATTACGGCGTGGCATTGCTTTCCGCCGGCTCGGTCCTGATGGGCGCAGAGTCAGTGGCCGCGGGGGAGTCCGATTCCGCCTTCTGTTATGTGGGCACCGCGGGGCATCATGCCTCCCGCGAGGGCTTCTGGGGTTTCTGTTACCTGAACGACGTAGCCATAGCCCTGGCTGGCTTGAGGAGGAAGGGAATGGCATCGCGAGTGGCTATCCTGGACGTGGATCCTCACTACGGTGACGGCACCCGGGACATACTGGGCTCTGACCCCTCGGTGATGCACGTGAACTTTTACGGCGGTCACGGGAGGGGTAAGGTCGAGGGTCCTCATAACCACGACGTTCCGCTTCCCTACGACGCCGATGACGGGATTTTCCTGCGGGAGGTGGAGACAGCGCTCCAGAGTGCCCGCTCTTTCGGTCCCCAGATCCTCTTTGTGATCCTGGGGCACGACGGTCACCGGGACGACTACGGGGCCTTCGAGTTAGGCGACGGGGCTTACGAGGGGATGGCGGAGCTGGTGAAGGAATACTTCCCCCTGAAGGTGGTTTACGTCCTTTCCGGGGGTTCCAATCCCAGGGTCGCCTGCCGGGCCATCGGGGACGTGGTGGAGGTGCTTTCCCGCCGGGGGCTTGACCTTTCCGGGGAGGGGCCCCGTCATGGTTTTTCCCGGCGCGGCATGGGAGGATTATGAACGGGTATCCGCGGGTGCCATTGGGTGCCCATGGGTAAGGAAGGGGATCGGCGTGAAGCGAGGGGATGGCGTGAAGTTATCTCCGGCGGGGAAGGCGGTGGCGAGCCTGCTACTGACGGCGTTCATGGTTCTGTCCCTGCCCCGCCCTTTCCCGGGAGACCTCCCCGCGGGCGCCCAACCCGTTTCTCCCCCCCGGGTGGCCCTCACCTTCGATGACGGTTACAACTACGACCACAGGATATTCGACTACCTCACCTCCCAGGGTATAAGGGCCACTTGCTTTCTCATCGGAAGCTGGATGGAGAGGAATCCCTCCTCCGTGAAGGAGATGGCAGACCGCGGCTGGGAGATCTGCAACCACACTTACCATCACGCTCCCTTGACCAAGGTTCCCGATGACCGAATAAGGTGGGAGGTCTCAGCCTGCCAGGACGTGATCAGGAGGATCACGGGCCAGGACCTCCCGCTCATGAGGCCGCCGGGGGGGTTCATCGACGACCGGGTGAGGGCGGTCATCTCGTCCATGGGTTTCACTCCGGTGATGTGGAGCCTGGACAGCATGGACGCCAGGAGCCCTGCTCCACCCCTTCCGGAGAGGATCTCCTTCATGGTGAACCACAGCAGGGACGGGAGCATCATCCTCTTCCATTTGGGGGGTAGGGGAACCTTGGAGATGGTCACCGGCGTGGTGGAGGGCTTGAAGAGGAGGGGCTTCGTCTTCGTCACCGTGGGCGAGCTGTACGGGATAAGGAGCATGATCAGAGGAGGGGACATAGGGACAGGCGTGCCCTCCCCGGCGGGCAACTGGTACTTTGCAGAGGGAACCGCCAGAAAGGGCTTCGAGTGCTGGTTCTCCATCTTCAATCCCTCTCCAGAGGAAGCCAAGGTTCTCGTGGAGTTCTTCGCCTCCCGGGGGAAAGTCTCCAGGGAGTACCGGGTGGCTTCCGGCCAGAGGATCACCCTCAACGCCAATTCAGAAGTGGGCCTGGACTGTGACTTTTCCTGTCTTGTGAGCTCCGCGACGCCGGTGGTGGCGGAGAGGTCCCTATATTTCCAGCGTAATGGAGGCATGAACGGCGCCACCGTGGGGACCGGTTCCCCCGTCCTTTCCCCGCGTTGGATCTTCCCCCTGGGCCAGATGGGGGTGAAGCTGGAGGATTACCTCTTCATCTTCAATCCCGGTCAGGAGGACACCCGCGTCCAGCTAGAGCTTTACGGGCCAGGGGGGCTTTCCGGGGAAAAGGAGCTTTCCGTGCCCCCGGAGGGAAGGGCGTCCTTGGACCTAAGCGGATCGTTCCAGGGACCTGCGGCGACGGTGGTTCTTTCCGCGAGTCGTCCCCTGGCGGCGGAGAGGGCTTGCTACTTCGATACAGGAGGGGGATCAGGAGGGGGTTTCCTGGTCCCCGGTTTCACGGAGAAGATGGAGGAATGGTACTTCCCCGAGGGGACCACCCGCTTCAATACCAGGAATTACCTGCACCTCTTCAACCCCAATTCCACCGCCGACCTGGTGGAGGTTACCCTTATCTCAGGAGAGGACAGGGTGGGGGAGATGGTGACCCTGGACCCCTGGAGCGTTGTCACTCTCGATATCTCCCGCTACTTTCCCGGCGAGGAGAGGGATTTCTCCCTGAGGCTCAGGGCATTGCTTCCCCTAGTGACATCCAGGACCGTTTTTTTCAACGATGGCAACGCCCTGGGCGGGTCCACGGATCCGGGGACGACGCCCTTTAACCCAAGGTCCTTTTATGCGGAAGGTTGTACCGCTAATGGATATTGTCAGTGGCTGGTCCTTTTCAACTCCCTGGAAAGGGCGTCCCATGTGGAGGTAGTTTACTTCTTACCGAACAGGGAGGAGCATAGGAAATACGAGGTGGGGCCGTTTTCCCGGGTCACGGTGAACGTAGGGGAGGAAGTGGGCGCCGAGCATGAGGTTTCCATCGCGGTGAACGGGGAGGCCGGGGTGTGCTCGGAAAGAGCGCTCTACTTTTCGCGTCCTGCTTTCTGAACAGGGAGAAAGGTAAACCCGGTGAACCAGCGGGTACGAGCTGGGGTTGATCGGGAAATGCAGGGATCGGCGGGCGAAACGATACCGGGGATCGTTGCAGCGTCGAGCCGCGGTTAATAGAATTGCGTAAAACGGAATGAGAAATGAGGGAACGGAAGAAAGGAGGAGAAATGGCAGAGGAGAAGGAGGAGCTTCTGAAGAAGGAAATCGCCGATTACGAGGAGCAGCTAAAGGTCCTTGCCTCCAAGCTGCAGGAACTGGCGGGCGTGGATTGCAGCTTCGGTTCCTGTGTCTTCGACCCGGAGATGAAGACGGTGGAGGAGAAGCTGGCCGAGCTGGAGAGGCGCAAGAGAACGCTCCAGGACATCATGGAGTCCCTCAAGCAGTGCAAGGCCTGATGCATATCCCGTTTCTACCCTGAAAGGAGCGAGGGGGAGGTAAATCTCCCCCTCGCTGGTTCCGTCCCAGTCCCAAGATCAACACGGGGCTCAATCCACCTTCAGGAATTTTTCCTCGGGAGCACCGCAGATGGGACATTTCTCCGGCACCACCCCGTCGGCCACGTAGCCACAGACTTGACAGACGAAGTAGTCGGGCGCCTCGTCTGCCACCAGGTGCTGCAGCACCCTCTCGTAGAGCTTGGCGTGGCGCTCCTCCACGTCCCGGGCGTAGGAGAATAGGGTGGCAGCGGCCCTTTCCTCCTCCTGCTCGGCGTCTTGGATGAAACGGTCGTAGCTCACCTGGGCCACCTTCTCTTCCCGGGCCAGGGACTCCTCGAGGTTGGTCTCGGTGTCCTTGATGACCCCGAGCAGCCTCAGGCTGTTTAAGGCATGGATGTACTCCGATTCGGCGATGGCGCGGAAGAGCTTGGCCACGGCTAGGTAATCCTCTTCCTCGGCCTTCTTGGCGTAGGCCCTCAGCCTCACCACTGCCTTAGATTCCCCGGTGAATGCGTTGTACAGATTTTCCCTGGTCTTTTCTCCCATGCAACCTCCTTTCCCCCTCATCCGCTTTTGGCTTTCCTAACCATTATATGGATTTCTCCCTCCTTCTCCTCCATGGAGATGAGCTCGTGGCCCGTCTTCCTACACCAGGCGGGCATGTCCTCCTTGATGCCGGGATCATCCGCTATGACCTTGAGCACCTGGCCCTCCTCCATCTCCTCCATCTTCTGCGCGGTACGGGCGATGGGCATGGGACAGTAGAGGCCCACGCAATCCAAGACCTGGTCGGGTTTCATCTCGCACCTCCTCGACATCTCGTTGCCCTTGCGGCCTTCAGATGAAAAGGTTCAACCGTGATTCGGAGGCCCGGGCCACGTAAGACGCGGCGCCGGCGAAGCCGTCCGCGGCGGGCAGGTCCTGCTCCTCCAAGCCCATGAGGGCCATGGTGGTGGTACAGGCCACGAATCTCACCCCCAGGGACTTGGCGGTGCCCATGAGTTCCTCCAGGGAGGGCATGCGGTACTTCCCCATGAGCGCGAGCATGGCACGCTTGCCGATTCCCGCCATGTTCAGGCGGGAGAGCCGGGCTCGACGGGGGGTTCCCGGGGAGAGAAGGCCGAGCATCCTCTGGAGGGGAGACCCCTTGTCTAGGCGGTAAGGACGGGAGGCCAGCAGGCCCAGTCCCCAGAAGGTGAAGAACACCTCCACTTCCATGCCCAGAGACGCAGCGGCCACGGAGATGTTGAAGGCGGCCAGTGCCCGGTCCATATCCCCGCTGAACAGGACTATGGTGGCTTTCTTCTTTTCCATCGCCTATCTCCTCCCGCGATAGTCGCCTAGGCCGGCTTGCCGCAATGGGGGCACTTGATGGCCAGGGTGCTCACCGGTTGGCCGCAGCTCCTGCATCGTTTTAGGATCACCCCGCACCGTTGGCAGAGGTCCGACAAACTACCCATGGCACCCGGTTCTGCATCGCAGTAGGGGCAGTCACATTCGCCTTTCCCGGTCATGGCCTTTTTTTCAGCGTCCATGGCTCTCACCACCCTTTTTCCTCTTCTCCAGGTAGTCCTGGATGGCCTTGTGGAGGGCATCGGCGCCCAGGTTGGAACAGTGCATCTTGTTCTTGGGAAGTCCCCCCAGTTCCTGGGCCACGTCCTCCCGGGTTATCTTCAGCGCCTCTTCCAGGGTCTTTCCCTTCGCCATCTCGCTGATCATGCTGGAAACGGCGATGGCCGCCCCGCAGCCGAAGGTCTTGTACTTGACGTCGCTCAGTCTGCCCTGGTCGTCTACCTTGATGTAGAAGGTCATCATATCCCCGCAGACTGGGTTTCCCACTTCCCCAATGCCATCGGCGTCCTCTATCTCCCCCACGTTCCTCGGGTTCATGAAATGCTCCATTACCTTATCGCTGTACATGGCCATGCCCATCAACCCCTTTCCTTCAGGAACTTGTCGTATAGCGGTGACATGGACCTCAGTCTCTCCACCACGGGCGGGAACACCTCCAGCAGGTAGTCCACGTCCTGTCGGGTGTTTTGGAGGCCTAGGCTGAAGAGGATGGAGCCCTGGGACTTTTCGGGCGGGATTCCCATGGCATTAAGGACATGGGAGCTCTTTAGTGCCCGGCTGGTGCAGGCGGAACCGCTGGAGACGGCGATGCCCTGACTGTCCAGCATCAACAGCATGGCCTCCCCTTCCACGAACTCCACCACGAAGCTGGCGTTCCAGGGCAGCCTGTCGGTGGGGTGACCGGTGAGTTCCACGTGCTCCAAGCGACCAATGACGCCTTTCACCAGGTGATCCCTCAACTCCCGGAGGAACCGGTTCCTCTCCTCCCTCCGTTCCCGGGCCAGCTCCGCCGCTTTCCCCATGCCCACTATGGAAGGGACGTTCTCGGTGCCCCCCGTCTACCGCCCTCCTGCACTCCCCCTTCCAGCTGGGGTATCAGGCGCACCCTGCGGCGCACCCACAACGCCCCCGCTCCCTTGGGGCCATAGAGGAGGTCGGAGGACAGGGTGACGGCATCGACCCCCAGTTCCTCCACGTCCAGGGGGATAGAGGAGGCGGCGGCCACGGCATCGGTGTGCAAGAGTATGTCCCTTCCCTTCACCAGGCGGGCTATCTCCCGGAGGGGCTGGACCGTACCCACCTCCCCGTTGGCGGCCATGATGGAGACCAGGACGGTGTCCTCACGCAGGGATTCCTCCAGGGCCTCCAGATCCACCTTACCACTTCCGTCCACGGGGACCACCGTGACCTCAGCTCCCTGCTTTTCCAAGGTTCGGGCGGGATTGAGCACCGAGAAGTGCTCTACCGCCGATACCACCAGGTGGTTACCCTTCTTCCTCTGACCCATGAAGAGCCCCTTGATGGCCAGGTTATTGGCCTCGGTGCCGCAAGAGGTGAAGATCAGGCCTTCCGGGTCCCCGTTTACCAGGGCGGCTACTTTCTGCCGGGCTTCCTCCACCGCCTCTCGGGCCCTGTCGCCCCATCGGTGAAGGGAGGAGGGGTTGCCGAATGCCTCGTTCAGGAAAGGTAGCATGGCCTCCCTGACTTCTTCGGGAAGGGGGTGTGCTGCATAATTATCCAGGTAGACCTCCCTCATTTTCCTGCACCTCCTTCTTCACTCCCCGGTGGGGGCGCCATCTCCTTAATGCTTTCCATCAGGGTGCCTGCGTCTTCGGCTGTGGCAAGGCATGAACCGGGATGGCATAACAAGAAGGGAGGTTCTCCCTCCCCCGGTTCGTGGGGCACCGGCCTCACGAGGGAGTGGGGAAGGGAGAGGAAGGCCCTCGAGAGCGTCCCGTATTCTCGGCCGGAGGGCAGCTTAACCAGAAGGGGTTTCCCGGTGAGAAGGAGGCCCGCCCGGGCCAGGGGTGAGGCATGGACGCCCACGTCGTTATAGTGTGAGAAGGCATGGGCCAACAGCGAGTGGGCCTCATCCCTCCAGGACCCCTCACCGGAGATGGCCCACCCCCAAGCCAGGGCCGTGGCCGCCTCGCCCAGGGCCTCGGGA